>CALBGO010000015.1 GCA_937894585.1 uncultured Eubacterium sp. | reverse complement strand
TTGAAAAAAGCCTAATTCTTTCTTGATGAATCAGACTTTTTCAGTGCCCTTAAAAGATAAGGCTTAAGTGTCTTTTCACCTACATTGTATCGTATGCTTCCGCCTCCATCGATAAAAATATTTCTGCCCTCTGCTGTTTTTAAGTGCAGACAGTCTCCCTGCCCCACATCGACAAAGACCGCCGATGCCCGATCAAAAGGGCTGGTTCCCGCATAAAAAGCAACGGCTGCCGCAAGGACCGCAGCTGCCGCCGGCAGAAAAAACTTTCTGAAATTCTTTCTTCTAACATACACAAAAAAATACTCCGATGAAGCAAAAAACAACAGGATGTAAAACAGAACAACCGCCGCAAGAGGCGGCGATACCGTATCAAAAGAAAGAATATCCGCCGCTGCAAACATATGGTTTACCTTAATAATCATTACGGAAATTCCTTCGCAGACGGCAGAAAAAAACGGAAAAATCATGCCCGTCCCAAGATAAAGAAAAAAGGCGCCGATTCCCAAAGGAACCAGAACAGATACCAGAAAAACCACAGGAATATTGCAGAGAAATCCCATTAAAGATATGTAATTAAAAGTATACGCCATATAAGGCATCAGTCCCAGCTGAACGCTGACAGCGGCAGCAGAACCTGCGCCGATATATTTTTCGATTTTCGGCGTTAGGAAAACAATACACAGTACAGCCAGAAAAGACATTTGAAACCCCGCTCCGAAAATCACATAAGGATTTACGAATACGCTGAGTAAAGCTGCAAAGGAAAGGGCTGTCAGCATATCGAAACGCCGGTTCAAAAAATCCGCGGCAAGAGAAAACAGAATCAGAATCACCGCGCGGCTCACAGATACCGACCATAGCGTTGTCGTACCGTAAAGAAGCAGCACAGCTGCAAAAACCGCCGTCAAAAGCAGGCTCTTTTTCTTCCGATACAGCTTTTTATAAATCCCATACAGCATACCTACATGCAAACCGCTCACCGCCAGAATATGAGCGGTGGAGTTTTCTCTGAACTCCCGGTAAATTTCTTCATCCAGCCCTTTCGTATCGCCGAAGAGAACGCCTCTTAAAAAACCTTCGGCACCGCCTGAAAGCTTCATATCCGAAAGCATCTGCTCCCGGGCACAGAAAACCCTGTTTTTCACTTTGTTGTAAATTCCCGAAGGGTGGGCCGCAAATTCTATGGATTCCGCAGCGGCGATTCTGTAAATCCGTTGGGATTTCAAATACAGGCTGTAATCAAAGGTTCGGGGATTTCCTGCTTCCGCAGGTTTTTCCGGCGTACACCGCACCTTAATGGTACAGCCTGTCAGATACGGATAGTTTTTCAGCTCGCGATAATAGGACAGCAGCAGTTTTTCACCTCCCGTTTTTACACAAAGCTGATAACTGTCGCCTTTATCGCTTTCTTTCTTCGTAATTTCTGTTACCAGACAGTAAAATTCAGCCTGTCTGCCGTCTTCAAAAACCGTCTGCTGCGCCGAGCTGTTTTCCCGATACAATAAAAACGCCCCCGCAAGAAAGCAGCTCAAAAGAATTGCAAGAACCTTTGCGAAAGCACGATCCTTTCCTCTGCCCGCCGAAAAAAGAACGGAGGCAGCAAAGGCAGAAACAGGAATCCATACGGTTTCAAAAAAGTGCATATAAACGATTCCGCTGATGACAGCAGCCGTAATACATAATAATTTTCGTCTCATGATTTCCTCACAAGACACTCAGTTCATATACCTATATTAACGCTTTTTTCCTTCTGCATCAAGTGATATATTCCATATTTTTCCATTACATACTGAATTTATTCAAATAACTCGTTTTCAAACAGCACTTTACAGAGCAGCAAAATCTTTTTCAGAGCCTTTTTGTGTGCGTTTTTGAAAAATGAAAGGTTCCGAAGGACACCTTGCGAGCTTTAACGGCATAATTTCAATAAATAGCGAAATTCGAGGTTAACTTTATGCAGAAAATATGATATACTATTATGAGGTTTTATTCTTTATTAGAGAAAGGATTACAACATAAATGCGCAGTGACAGAAGAAATAAAAAGAAAACAGATAAGCAGGCAGCCGAAAGTGCAGCTATGCAGGCTGACGGAACTGCTGCTGTAAGAAAAAGAAAAAAGAAAATGAAAACCTGGAAAAAGGTACTGCTGATACTGGTCTGCCTTTTTCTTGCAATGTGCATTGCCGTAGGTGTATATGCGGGCATTGCTATTTCAAAAGCACCGAAAATCGACACATCGGATATTTATAATATTCTGACGGAAAGTACCGTAATTTACGACGACAGCGGTAACGAAATAGACACAGTCTTTTCGGATCAGAACAGAACCAATGTAGAATACAAGGATCTTCCGAAGAATCTGGTAAACGCGGTAGTCTCCCTGGAAGACAAGACTTTCTGGGATCACCACGGATTTAATTTCATCCGTATACTCGGCGCTGTTAAAGAGGCTGTCTTCAACGGAGGTCAGGTCAGCGGCACCAGCACCATCACCCAGCAGCTCGCCAGAAACCTGTTTCTGAAAGATAAACAGTACGATTATGATATGACAAGAAAAATTCAAGAAGCGTATATTACGCTGATTCTTGAAAAGGAGCTGGAAAAAGAAGACATTATCACCACCTATCTGAACACGATTTATTTCGGCTACGGAAGCTATGGTGTGCAGGCTGCATCTCAGGCATATTTCTCAAAAGATGTGCAGGATCTCACTCTGGCGCAGTGCGCGGCTCTTGCCGCTCTTCCGCAGGCTCCCGACCGGTGTCAGCTGGTGGAATTCGTCAGCAGTGAAGATGTTTCCAAAAAAGACGATAACATTTTGAAAACAACTTCCAAAGGCACCTATATTGCCAACGATGTTTCCAAAGAACGCAGAGAAACCTGTCTGGATCTGATGCTGGAGCAGGGCTATATCACAGAAAAGCAGCATGACAAAGCAGCTTCCAGATCTTTAAAAAAGATTCTGAAGCCGACATATAACAGTGTTCTTGAAAAATCCGCCTACTTCGAAGACTATGTAATCGAGCAGGTTATCGAGGATCTGATGGAAAAGAACGACTGGGACTACGACAAAGCTTGGGATAAAGTCTACAACGGCGGCCTTAAGATTCATTCCACATTGGACGCTCAGGCACAGAATGTCATCGAAACAGAATTTGACAACGACGCCAACTTCCCTTATTTCAATGCGCCTAATATGGATTCCTACGATTCCTTCTTTGACAGCGAAGGCAATTTCACCCTGCAGCGCGATGAATTCAGAAAAAAGAAAGACGGAAGTCTTGTAATCATCGCGGATAAACGGCTGAACATCTATGAAACCACCGTCAACGACACCATAGACTACAGTCTGGAATTTAAGAATATGTGTACTTACGAAGACGGCGACCTTTATACCATCGGCGGCGGCTACATCAATGTGCCTCAGCAGTACAAGTCGCTGAACAAATACGGCAACCTTGTGATTTCCGCCGATTTCTTTGAAGAGGAAGAATACAAAGACTTCTTTATCTTTAATGAGGACGGAACCGTAACCATTCCGCCGGCTTCCTACACACTGAATCAGAAAGTCATTCAGCCTCAGGCCGCTATGACAATCGTAGAAAACTCTACCGGTTATATCAAAGCTATGGTAGGCGGCAGAAAGACTGCCGGCAGAAAGCTCCATAACCGCGCGATTACGCCGGAGCAGCCGGGTTCTTCCATTAAACCGATTTCCGTATACGCGGCGGCAATCCAGCAGAGTGCGGAGGAAGCCGCTGCAGGAAAAAAACACAGCTATACCGATTTCAAAATCGATAAACAGGGTGCAAAATACTGGGGCAATTATCTGACTGCAGCTTCCATCGTTATCGATGAGAAAACCACCATCAACGGTCAGGTATGGCCGCAAAATGCAGGCGGCGGTTACAGCGGTCCGCAGACCATGAGAAGCGCCCTTCAGTCCTCCATCAATACCTGCGCAGTGAAGATTTTCCTGCAGGTAGGAGAACAGTATGCAGCCGATATTGCAGAAAAGTTCGGACTGACTACCATCGACCGAGAAGGCGACGTCAACGACCTGAATCCTGCGGCACTTGCTCTGGGCGGTCTTACCGAAGGCGTCTCCACACTGGAAATGGCAAGCGCCTACACTGCTTTCCCAAACAACGGAACCAGACAGGAAACAACAGCCTATACAAAGGTGGAAGACAGCAATGGCGAAACCATTCTGAACAAAACCAAGACCAAAACCCATCAGGTTTTAGATCCGGGCGTTGCATGGATTATGACCGATATGCTGAAATCCGTCGTTACTCAGGGTATCGGAGGACCTGCTTCCATTTCCGGCGTGCAGGTGGGCGGCAAAACCGGTACGACAGATGAAAATACGGATATCTGGTTTGACGGCTTTACACCGAATTATTCCGCGTCCCTTTGGATCGGTGTGGATCAGAACACGCCGGGCGATTCTATGTCCGGTCCTGCTGCTACTCTTTGGGGCAGAATTATGAATCAGATTGAAGGCGCAAAACAGGGCTCCTACAAGAGCGCTCCCGGCAATGTCACCTATTCCGGCAGCGAATACTTCATCACAGGAACTCAAGGAGGCATCGGCAATATCAAAGATTTGGAAAGAAAAGAAGTTGAAATCTGTACGGAAACCGGCTATCTGGCAACGCCGGAATGCCCTTCCACAGAGAAAGTAACTTATTCCGACTGGGGCGATGACGATGATGCGGAAAGCCTCGACAAGATGCCGAAATACTACTGCTACAAGCATAACTCCAACCCGGAAAAATATCCGATTAACCCAAAAGAGGATTATAACCCGCCTCTGAAGCCGGAGGACCCTGAAGATCCGGATAATCCTGACAATCCGGATCCTGATGACCCAAACAATCCGGAAAATCCGGACCCGGAGAACCCTGACAATCCGGAAAATCCGGACCCGGAAAACCCCGAAAAACCGGATAATCCTCTTCCTGAAGAATAAAAAAATAACACTGTCTATGTAAACAATCTTCATACATGGACAGTGTTTTTATTTGTGATAAAATTTCCGTACGGCATAGAGAGCCGTTTGTAAACCGGGCGCTGCATAAAATTATGCTTATTCTTCGTCTCCCAGTACTTTTTTGAACGCTCCCACTCTTTCTGCTATATTTTCCGCACCGAATACGGCAGAGCCTGCAACAAAGATGTCGCAGCCCTTTTCTTTTACCTGCGCCGCATTATCAAGAGTAATGCCGCCGTCTATTTCAATCCTGTAAGAGCAGCCCTTTTCTTTCCGGATAACTGACAGCTGCTCTATTTTTTCCAAGGCGGAAGGAATGAACTTCTGACCTCCGAATCCCGGATTTACTGACATCACCAGTACCAAATCCACTTCCGAAAGAATACATTCCAAGGAAGATACCGGTGTTGCAGGGTTAATGGAAACACCGCATTTTACGCCGAGCGATCTGATATTCTGCAAAGTCCTGTGCAGATGTCTGCAGGCTTCCTGATGCACTACGATAAACTCCGTTTTATCGGTTACAAAATCAGCGATATAAGCATCCGGATTTTCAATCATCAGATGTACATCATAAGGCGCGGTATCAAATCTGTTCAGCGATTTCATCACCGCCGCTCCGAAACTGATATTCGGCACAAAATGACCGTCCATCACATCTACATGAATATAATCTGCTCCTGATCTTGTAATCAGTTCCGCCTGCTCTCCCAGACAGGCAAAATCAGCCGATAAAATCGACGGCGCCAGCTTTCCCATATTTCTCTCACTTTCTCTGCATCAGCTGCAGTTTAATATTTTTTCCTTTTTTTCACCTGCTCCAGATTGGTAAGATAAGATTCATATCTTGCCATACTGATTTCTCCCCGTTCGGCAGCTTCCCTGACCCTGCAGTCCGGTTCTTTCAAATGACGGCAGTTATCAAATCTGCACTTGCCTTTATATGACGCAAACTCCGGATAATAATCCGAAAGCGCCGCTTCATCCGCCTCTAAAATATCAAACGAGGTGAATCCCGGTGTATCGAAAACCAAACCGCCTTCTCTGCTTTCAAAGATTTCCACATGCCTTGTGGTATGTTTTCCCCGTGAAGTCTTACTGCTGATTTTCCCGGTTTCCATATTGGCCTGAGGCACAATCAGATTGGTGATGGTAGACTTTCCCACGCCGGAAGGACCTGCGAAAGCTGCCCGTTTTCCCGAAATATATGTATCCAGACTGTCAATGCCTTCTCCGGTCTTTGCGCTGACAAAAAACATCGGATATATTCCCTCGTAGATGTCCTGAATACGCACAAGTTCTTCATCGGAGGCCAGATCGCATTTGTTGATACACAAAACTGCGTCCATATTCCCCGCTTCTGCCATAATCAGAAATTTATCAATGATACTGAAGTTGGGTTTCGGCTTCGCTGCCGCAAACACCACAATAAAACAGTCTACATTGGCAATGGGCGGTCTGATAAACTGGTTTTTTCTCGGCAGAATTTCATTGATTACACCGTCACCATCAGGAAGAACCTCAAGTTCCACATTATCACCTACCGCAAGAGTAATCCCTTCTTTTTTGAAAATACCTCTGCCCTTTGCCTGATATATACCGTCAGCGGTCTTTACATAGTAAAAACCGCCGATTCCTTTTACAATCAAACCTTTCATAAATGTCTGACCTCTGCCTTTTTATTCGTCGTCATCTGCATTTCCTTCCTCATCCGGATTTTCCGATTCGCCTCCCTGACCGCCTGAGCCGTCCGGATTTTCCGAATCTCCCGGATCTTCCGGTTCTTCCGGTTCGTCAGGAGGCGTAACCGCAGGCTCACCCTTGCTGATTACCAGCGAAATTACCGTACCTTTTTCAATCTTAGCGCCCGGTTCATAAGGCTGATCCATTACAATGCCTTTGGCATAAACGCTGCTTTCCTCGTAAGTCGGCGTTCCTACCTCAAATCCCGCTGCCTCTAAGGCTGCTTTTGCCTCTTCAAAGGTCATACCCAAAAGAGAAGGCATTTTCGACTTATCGGTTCCTTTGCTGATGACAATGTTAATCGCACTTCCCTTCGATGCGGAAGAATCTGCGCCCGGGTCTTGATTTATAATAACGCCTACAGGCTCGTCACTTTCTTCTTCTGAAACAGAACCCAACTCATAGCCTTCCGCTTTCAGAATCGCTTCAATCTGCGCCTTATTCTCGTTATAATTATATCCGATGATATTCGGCACCAGTCCGGTCGGTTTTCCGGAACTGAGCATTACCGTAATCGTATCTCCCTTGCTGATTTTTTCTCCCTCTCGCGGGTCTTGAGACGCAATCTTTCCTTCTTCTACAGTTTCACTGGTGATTTCCCGCTCGTCAACTTCAAGCTTCAGATCCATATCCAGTTTATCCAGTTCTTCCTGGGCCTCCTCCACGGTCATACCGGAAAGGTCCGGTGCTTTTTCACCGCCGAAAACGCCAAGTGCATACAATCCGCCCGCAATAACGGCTAAAGCGGCAATGACACAGACAGTAATAATAATCGGTTTTTTCGATTTTTTCTTTTTTACCTTCTGACCGGAATCTTTTTTTGCCTTAGCAGGTTTCTTGGATTTTACTGTTTCTTCTGCCAAATCCTCTATCTCAGCCTGACTGTTTCTGCGGTTCATTTCCTGAAACTCTTCCACATCTGCCGCCGCAAAGACAGAATTTCCCACCATCTTTGTTACAAATTCTATATTATCCAGATCTTCAAGAAGCTCCTCCGCATTTCTGTAGCGATTAGACTGAAATTTATCCGTAGCCTTCATTACCAGTTTTTCCAGCGCCGGCGGAATCCCCGGAACCAGTTTGGAAGGCGGCGTAATATCGTCATTGATATGCATCAGAGCAACCTGCACCGGATTATCTCCGTCAAAAGGTACTTCTCCTGTCAGCATTTCGTAAAGAACGATTCCCAGAGAATAAATATCCGAACGCTCATCTACATAAGCGCCTCTTGCCTGCTCCGGTGAGAAATAGTGAACAGAACCGATCACGCGGCTTGTTTCCGACGCCATAATCGTAGAATCACTGACTGCCTTTGCAATACCGAAATCAGCCAGCTTTGCAATCCCGTCTCTGGTAACCATAATATTATGAGGCTTTACATCTCTGTGAATGATATTGTTTCTGTGCGCCAAAGACAGCGCCGATGCAACCTGACGGGTAATTTCAATTGCGGTTTTGTAATCCATAGGCGCTTTTTCTCTGATAATCTCACTGAGAGGTCTACCGTCAATCAACTCCATTACAATAAAATGTATGTTGCCTTCTTTGCCCACATCGTAAACACTTACGATATTTGGATGCTGCAGCCCTGCCGCAGCCTGAGATTCCCTCTTAAAATTTTCTACAAACTGAGCATCTTTCGTAAACTCCGGTCGTAAAATTTTGATTGCCACATAGCGATTCAACAGCCGGCATTTCGCTTTATAGACTACAGCCATACCGCCTTCGCCGATTTTTTCCATCAATTCATATCTGCCTGCAAGTAATTTACTCATTGATATCTTCCTCCGCTACTTTCAAGACTACCATCGTAATATTGTCACTGCCGCCGTTTCGGTTTGCAGCGGCTATCAGTTCATCGCAGATACGGCCCGGGGATTCATTTCGGTTCAGAAGCGCTGTCAGCTCCCCTTCTTCCACTTCTCCGTAAAGACCGTCTGTGCAGATCAAAACAATATCCCCTGCCTCGATGGCAACTTTGAAATAATCTGCTTCGATGGTATAATCCGCACCGACTGCTCTGGTTATCATATTCTTCTTCTCGTGGTAAGCAGCCTGCTCCGGAGAAATCAGGCCTGCTTTCAGAAGAGTGTTTACATAGGTATGATCCTCTGTAATCTGTGTCAGCATACCCTGACGCAGCAGATAGGCTCTGCTGTCACCTACATTAACTATGTAAAGCGCATCGCCCAAAACATATGCAATGACAACGGTGGTTGCCATTCCTTTATTTCTTTCATATCGCTGAGACAACTCCAGAACTTTAAAGTTTACATCTTTAAGGCAGTCTCTGAAATAGGATTCAATCTCATCGTCTCCCGAAAGGTTCTTCATAGAATGATTTTCCACATACTTGGCAATTTCACTGACGCAGGTTCTGCTGGCAATTTCACCGGAATTGCTTCCCCCGACACCATCAGCAACAATGAAAATCCTGTCCTGTTTCATAACAAAGCAGGCGTCTTCGTTATTGGTTCTTCGCAGACCTTTATCCGTCTTAAAGCCTACCTCCATAATATTCTCCTTTCACTATCCCCCGCTTCTCCATTCTGCAGATATAAAAGCCGTCAGCCGCATCAGTATCCGGCAGCAGCTGCCGCTCAAATACTTTTACAAACTCCCTGTGATTTTCTAAAAATTGCCGAACAACATCTTCATTTTCCAGACGGTTTACAGTGCAGGTGCTGTACTGCAGTATGCCGCCCGGCTTTACATACCGTGACGATACGGTAAGAATCCGCAGCTGTTTTTCCGCAAGAGAAGCTCCATCATCGGAAATCTCTTTATATTTGATTTCCGGTTTTCTTCTGATGACGCCAAGTCCCGAACAGGGACCGTCCACCAGAACACAGTCTGCAGTTTCGGACAGATCGCTGCGTATTGCGCATCCGTCATTTTCTTCCGTTTCCACAATGGAAATACCCAGTCTTTCCGCTTCCCTCTCAAGAAGTGAAAGCTTGTGTCTATAAATATCAAAGGATCTGATCAGTCCCGTATTTTCCATAATTTCTGCAAGAGCAAGACTTTTTCCCCCCGGCGCGGCGCAAATGTCAAGAACCGTTTCTCCCGGCTTTGCGCAAAGGGCTTCCGCCGCGAGCACCGACGCCGTATCCTGCATAGAGAAATAGCCCTCTCGGTACTGAACAGTGTCCAAAAGACCGCTCCCTTTTACCAGAAGAACACGGCTGCTCTCGCTGCTCTCTTTCGTTTGAAAACCCTGTTTTTCCAATGCGGACGCAAGGCTCTTTCTGTCTGTCTTCAGGAAATTCACCCGAACCGAAATATCGGGACGCTCGTTTCCCGCCGCAAGCAGCCGCTCCGTCTTTTCCTCTCCAAAGATGGAGAGCCAAAGCTTTACAATCCACTCCGTATAAGAATAGCGAACGGAAAGATATTCTATCAGGTTCCTGCTTCGATCCGGCAGAACAATGGTTTCTTTCTTTTTTTCATATCCACGCAGAACTCCGTTGATAAAGCCGTCTCTTCCCGGCGTCAGCTTTTTCGCCAGCTTCACCGTTTCGGAAGCCGCTGCATAGGAAGGCACCGAATCCATAAAGATAATCTGATAAAGTCCCATACGCAGCAGAGTCAGTACCTGTTTTTTTATTCCGCGTAGACCTTTTGGAATTAAACTGCTCAGAATATGGTCCAAATAAATCTTATTTTCCAAAACTCCGTAAACAAGTTCTCTTACAAAGGGCGGGTTATCCGGTTTCAGAAGCTGAATCTGCCGGTTCAGTTCCAGATTTGAATAAGCCTGTTCTTTTTCTGTTTTCAGAAGTACGGTGTACGCCGTCTTTCGATTGATATCCATTTATTTTTAATCCTGTCTTCTTTTTTAATCCTGTCTGCCTCTGATGGCTAAAATACGCAGAAGCTGTGCAACCGCCACAGCAAGCGCAGCTACATAAGTTAGCGCCGCAGCCCGAAGCACCCGTTTGCTTCCTGTCTTTTCTTCCTCATCGATAATCGCAAGATCTTCCATCTGATTAACTGCTCTTCTGCTGGCATCAAGCTCCACAGGCAGAGTAATCAAATGAAATGCCACCACCGCAACAAAAGTAAGCACCCCGATATTAAATACCAAATTACCGACAGAATGCATCTGGCTTCCGCCCGCAAAAAGCATTCCCAGACCGATCATCAGAAGAATCCATGTGAATCCTGACGCAAAGTTTACCAAAGGCACAATCGCATTGCGCAGTTTCAGAGGCATATAGCTTCTCGCATGCTGAATGGCATGACCGGCTTCGTGACAGGCAACGCTTACCGCAGCGATGGAAGTTTGCCCGTAAACAGAATCCGACAGACTCAGCACCCGGCTTCTCGGATCATAATGGTCAGTCAGGCTGCCGCTGATTCTGCGTATTCCCACATTGGAAAGCCCGTTGGCGTCGAGAACTCTTCTTGCCGCTTCCGCCCCTGTCATATTTCTGTGATTGCGGACTTTCGAATATTTGTTAAAAGAGCCCTTTACCCTCATCTGCGCCCACAGCGTAAAAAGCATGGCGGGAAGCAGATAAATCATCCCTGAAAATCCGTATCCGTATCCGAAATACATTTTATTCACCCCTTTTATTTTATGTCTTTATCAAACCGGTTTCCCCGAAGATAATCCTTTACAGCTACCCTCTTTTTTCCCGGCATCTGTATTTCCGTAATGCGCAGAACGCCGTCTCCGCAGACAACATCAAGTCCCGTATCTTCTGCGGATAAAATTTCTCCCGGACTTCTGCCGCCAGCATCGGCGGAAACGGGCTCTGCTTTCCAGATTTTCATCTGTCCGTCTCCGTATCCGCAGAATGCGCCCGGCCATGGATCAAAGGCGCGAATCTGTCTTTCGATTTCAGAAGGCGTCTTTGTAAAGTCAATTTTTCCGTCCTGCTTGGAAATCAATCCCGCATAGGTAGACAGGCTGTCATCCTGTTTCTGCGGCGTTATTTTTCCCTCTTCAATCAGAGGCAGCGTTTTAATCAGAAGCTCCGCACCCATTGAAGAAAGAGCGTCATGAAGTTCTTCTCCGTTCATATCCCCGATTTTCAGGCTGTCTTTTGCAAGCATATCGCCGGTATCGAGACCTTCGTTCATCTGCATAATGGTAATGCCGGTTTCTTCTTCTCCCTGAAGAATCGCATGCTGTATAGGTGATGCGCCCCTAAGCTTTGGCAGAAGCGACGCATGCACATTGACACAGCCGTACTTGGGCAGCTCCAGAATTTCCTTCGGTATAATCTGACCGTAAGCCACCACCACAATGATATCCGGATGATATTCCTTCAGTTTTTCGAAAACTTCCTGATCCTGTCTGATTTTTACAGGCTGTAAAACCTCAATACCATGTGAAACCGCCAGTTCCTTCACCGGTGTAAACTGCACTTTTTTTCCCCGGTTTTTCGCTTTGTCCGGCTGCGTGATTACATATCCGACCTCATGACCTGCTGTGACCATGGCGGAAAGCACCGGCACGGAAAAATCAGGAGTTCCCATAAATACTGTCTTCATTATGCCTCTTCCTCTTCATCAAATTCCGGCTCTCTGATATCTGTAGCCTTATCCGTATACAAAATTCCCTCTAAGTGATCGTATTCGTGACACATAACCCGGGCGTCCCAGCTTTCAAAGTCGTAAACGTGTTCTTCACCTGCTAAATCCAGAGCCTTGAGTTTAATTCTCTCCGGTCTTACCACTGTGCCGATTAAACCGGGAACGCTGAGGCAGCCCTCGTCTCCGCTGACCTGTCCCTCTGATTCTAAAATCTCCGGATTGATCATATAATATACCCTGCCCGGTTCAGGCTCTGCAATAAACATTCTGCGCATCACCCCCACCTGAGGTCCTGCGATTCCGCAGCCGTTCTGCTGACGCATAGTTTCCAGCATATCCTCCATCGTGGTTCTGATGCGATCTGTAATTTCTCCGATTTCTCTGCATTTTTTTCTGAGGATTTCGTCTCCCTCAGTTACAATATTTCTGATTGCCATATCTTTTTCTCCTCATCTTCTCAATCTGACTTAAAATGTACTGTACGGATTTACATCGATTACCATAGTGCAGCTGCTTTTCTGCTTCACCAGATTGGCGCCGAAGGCATCGATGTAATAAATATATTTATTTCTGTATCCTTTCGGACTTTTTATCAGGATATAATAGCGCACGCTGTTTTTTCCCTTGAAATGATACGACAGCTTCGGGGAAAAAATTTCACTGTGTTCTTCAATATCACATGCCAGAAGAAACTTCCGGCAGTTTTCGGCGGCGCAAAGGGCATCTTTTTCTTTCTCTGAGGTGAATTCTACCAGAATCAAATCCGTAAAAGGCGGATAATCCATCAGCTGCCGCACCGCGATTTCTTTTTCGAAAAATCCTTTGTAATCGTAATCTTTCGCCGCCTGCAGCGCAAAGTTGTCCGGCGTATAAGACTGTACAACAACCAGTCCCTCCCGGTCGCCTCTTCCCGCTCTTCCCGCTGCCTGCGTGACCAGCTGAAAAGTTCTTTCGGCAGAACGGTAGTCGGGAATATGCAGACTGACATCAGCCGCCACCACGCCTACAAGACCCACATTCTTAAAATCGAGACCTTTTGCAACCAGCTGAGTTCCGATTAAGATATCGGTCTTTCCTTTCGAAAACCTGCTGATGATGCTGCTGATTTCTCTGCCGTTTTTTGCAGTATCAAGATCCAGTCTGTCAACGGTCCTGTCCGGAAAAATCTCTCTTGTAAATTCTTCCACTTTTTCTGTGCCGCTTCCGAAATACCTGATATGACGGCTGCCGCATCCCGGGCAGATATCCGGCACCCGAAACTTCTTTCCGCAGTAGTGACAGATCCCGGCGTTTTCTTTTTTGTGATAGGTCAAAGAAATGCCGCAGTCGGGACACTCCATAACTTTTCCGCATTCTCTGCAGGAAATAAAGGTGGAATATCCTCTTCTGTTCAGAAACAGAATCGCCTGCTGACCGTCTGCGAGGGTTTCTTCCAAAGCGCGATACAATCTGCCGCTGAAAACGGTTCGGTTGCCGTCAAGAAGCTCTTTTCGCATATCCACAAGCTCCACTTTCGGCAGGGGATTGCTGTTATATCTTTCCTTCAGCTCGATCAGCCTGTAAATACCTTCTTTCGCCCTTTGGTAAGAGACCACCGACGGCGTCGCGCTTCCCAAAACCAATACGCCGCTGTAATGCATCAGCCGTTTCAGCGCGATATCGACTGTTTCATATTTAGGCGTCATATCCGACTTATAGGTGGACTCATGCTCCTCATCCATAATGATCACGCCGATATTCTCAAGGGGCGCGAAAACAGCCAGTCTTGCGCCGACAACAATACGGGCTTTTCCCTTTCGGATTCTCTGCCACTCGTCATAGCGCTCCCGTCTTGTCAGCCTGCTGTGCAGTACCGCAATTTTCTCTTTTCCGAATCTAGCAATAAACCGGTCGGTTACCTGCTTGGTCAGGGCGATTTCGGGAACCAGCATAATTGCAGTTCTTCCCTGCTTCAAAGCCCGATCGATAACCTGCATATAAACTTCTGTTTTGCCGCTTCCGGTTACACCGTGAATCAGGTAATTGTCCTGTCTGCCGGAAACAATAGATTCTTCGATCATGCTGACCGCTCTCTGCTGCTCCGATGTCAGCGTTTCGATATTCTGCGCCTCTCCTTCGGCGTCCTTGTAAGGTTCTTTTTCTTTGCCTGCCTTGGACGGCTTTCCGCCGGGAACAAAACAACGAACCGCATCCATATATTTAATACCGTAGCGCCGCTTCATCCAGATACATGTTTCTATCATCTCCCGATTCAGCGAAATATCCGGATTAAGACCTGCGATTTCTTTAATTTTGGAAGGCTCGCAATCCGGCTCCGCCTCGTCTTCAAAAACAAAAGCATTTATGGGGCGGCTGCGCCTGCTGAATGAAACCTGCACCACATCGCCTGTCTTCACCTCTTCCGGCGCTGTATAAGTATAGTAAGTGTCCGTATGTCTGCTGCTGTGTTCAACAACTACATTGATGTATTTCATCTTATAACAGGAATATATTTCCTTTTCGGCTGGCTTCAATCATATCCTCCGGCCAGACAGAAACCTGCACTTCTCCGATATGGGCTTTTCTTAAGAAGAACATACAGAGTCTGCTCTGTCCGATTCCTCCGCCTATGGAATAAGGAAGCTCGTCATTTAAAATCGCCTGATGGAAGGACTGACTTCTTCTGTCATTGCAATCCGCCAGTTTCAGCTGTCTATCCATAGCTTCCGCATCGACACGGATTCCCATAGAGGAAATCTCAAAAGCTCTCTCAAGCACATCGTTCCAGAGAAGAATGTCTCCGTTCAGTTCCCAGTCGTCATAATCAGGAGATCTTCCGTCGTGTTTTTCTCCGGAATGCAGCATCCCGCCGATTTTTTCGATAAATACTGCACCGTGGGCTCTACAGATTAAATCTTCTCTTTCTTTCGGTGTCTTGTTCGGATATAAATCCTCAAGCTCCTGGCTGGTGATGAAATAGATTTCGTTAGGAATCTCTGTCTGCAGATCTCTGTACAGACGATTCACATAATCGCCCAGATTTTTCATGGCATTATAAATGGTCGTCACTGTCTCGTGAAGATACTCGGTCGTTCTCTGTTCTTTGGTAATCACCTTTTCCCAGTCCCACTGATCCACATAAACAGAATGCAGGTTGTCCAGTTCCTCGTCCCGTCTAATCGCATTCATATCGGTATAAATGCCGTGTCCCGGCTTGATGCCGTATTTGCCGAGAGCCATTCTCTTCCATTTTGCAAGAGACTGCACAACTTCAACTTCTCTTTCGTCCAAATCCAGCAGGCTGAAATGTACTCTTCTCTCCACACCGCTTAAATTGTCATTGAGTCCGGTTTCCGGAAAAACAAACAGCGGCGCCGATACTCTGCGCAGATTCAGCCCGTAAGCCAATTCCTGCTGAAAATAATCTTTGATTTTTTTAATTGCTCTCTGGGTTTCCAAAGGACTGATTATCGGTGAATAATCCTTTGGTATCATCAATTGTGACATAACTCCAACTCCTTATATTATAATTCAAATCATTTATCTGTAACCGTTCTGTCCGACTTGTGTCTGCTGCCTGCGGCATCTTTTTTACTTCCGATGCTGCCTCCATCGCCATAGCTTCCGACTGCTTACCGCAAATTACTGCCGCCGCGAAATCAGCTGCGCAGATTCTGACACTGCGAAAAAGCAGCGCGTATTTTCTAGAGACGGCAATTATCGGATATCGGCTGTTACCGTTTCGAAAACTCACAGCCGCAGTAATTCTGCCTGTAAAGTCCGTATTCTTTGGAAAGCTGAATACTGCGCTGAAAGCCGGCTTTTTTCTTGAAATCCAAATCGAGAAACTCTGTTCCGTATTTCTCTGCGCACTCGCATCCGATTGCGGAAATCAGAGGATAATTCTTATGGGGACTTACCGACAGAGTCGTTGTAAAAAGACGAAAACCTTTATCTGCCGCTGTTTCTGCGGTTTTGGACAGCCGCTGTCTGAAGCACACCGTACACCTTGCGCCGCCTTCCGGCTCTTGTGAAAGTCCTTCTGTCAATTCAAAAAAGTTCTCCGGCTCGTAAATGCCCTCCATAAAGTGAATTTTTTGCCGTCCTCCGCAATTCTGATTAAAGCGTTCAATAAATGCAATCTGATTTTCTTTTCTCTTTTCGTACTCTTCTCTGTCTGTAATACAGGGATTGTAGAAAAAGACAGTCACCTCATAATCCGGTGCAAGACGCTCTATGACAGAAGTACTGCAGGGTCCGCAGCAGCTGTGAAGCAGAAGAGGCGGTTTCATTACAGTCTCCTCTGCGCCCGCAAAGCAGCACATCGTTTCCATATTTCCTGTTTCACCGCACCGGCAGCCCCAGGAAGCAGATTTTTTCTCGGTCATCGCCCGCTTCTCCTTTCTCGTTTCAAATATAACTATTGACTCTTTATTATATCCGATTTTCAGCTTTTTTACAACATTTAACTCGGAATTCTTTCGCTCGGCGCTCCACAATTCCACTGCTTCGAAGATGCAAATATAACACCCCCGAATGCGCAAACTCCTTGACTTTTTCTCCGGCGGAAAGTATGATGATTGTATTGTGCCGGGCGGCCTTCGGCTCCACTCCGCACAAAATGCATACGGCAGGATTTTTTCTCAAACCTGCTTAAGAATCACAGAATCCATAAAACCAAGCAGAGAGGATATGAATTACTATGCAGCCATCTATCAATTCCATCGGCTCTTATTTAAAAAACTATTTCGGTAAAAAAACGGTTAAGCTGTCCATTGACGGCGGTTTCACCTGTCCCAACAGGGACGGCACCAAAGGCACCGGCGGCTGCGTTTTCTGCTCGGAAAACGGAAGCGGAGAATTTGCCTCCGACATTGAAGGTCAGATTTCCCTGCTGTCTGAAAAATGGCCCGATGCAAACTATATTGCATATTTTCAGAATCATACCAATACCTACGCGCCGGTTTCCCTTCTTCGTGAAAAATATTACAAAGCGCTGAAGCATCCCGGCATCAGCGGCATTGCCATTGCAACCCGTCCCGACTGTATCAGTGAAGAAGTTCTTGAACTTCTCAGCGAGATTAACGAGAATCATTTTATGTGGGTGGAACTGGGACTGCAGACTGTCCACGAAAAAACCGCGGAGTTCATCAACAGATGCTATCCGCTTTCTGTCTTTGACGAAACAATTTCAAAACTCCACAGCCGCGGAATCAAAACAGTGGTACACCTGATTTTAGGTCTTCCAGGAGAAAACCGCAGGGATATGGAGGACTCTGTCCGCTATGTAACGCAAAGCGGCGCCTGGGGCATCAAGCTCCATATGCTCAATGTAGTAAAAGGCTCACGCCTTGCAGAAATTATGCCGGATTACTGTTCTTTCTCCTCCATAGAAGAATATGTAAATCTGGTCTGCGACCTCATTGAAATCATTCCGCCGGAAACGGTGATTCACAGACTCTCCGCCGATGCGCCGAGAAAAATTCTTCTGACTCCTCCCTGGAGCTACAAAAAAAGAACGATTCTTAACGGCATCCATGCCGAACTTGCAAAAAGAGGCAGCACGCAGGGCTGCAAACTGTAACAAAAGCGCACTTTCTGCCGGCCAATGCCGCCGCTTTGCAGAAAATGCGCTTTTTTTGATTATGCGAGAAATATACTTTTTAACAGTTTCTCTGCTCCCACTATTTTTGTATCATAATTTATTTGTAAATCCGATTCGCCTGACCGGACCAGCGGGTATAGTAGTTCTTTCCGTTTATTTCACGAACACCTCTCACTTTGTAGTAATAACGAGTTCCTTTCTTCAGATTCTTCGTATTTTTATAAGAAACCCATTTTCCGTTCGGTGTGGTGTACAGAGGCTTTTCGCTGTAGATTCCGGATTTGGTGCTTCTGTAAATTTCGAAAGCATCCATCTTATAACCATAGGATTTTTTCCACTTTACCCTGATATATCCGTCGCCCAGCTCGGAACTTGCCTTCAGCGTGGTTGCTTCCACACCTGCAATCAGCTTTTCCTCCTTAGAAGGTTCCTCGGGTATCTCAGGCTTTTCCGGCTCCTGTGAATTTTCCGGCAGACGATAGATTCTGTTTGCCTGATTGGACCATTTGGTGTAATACTTCCTGCCGTCTATTTCACGGACGCCTCTGATTCTGTAATAATAATGGGTGTCCGCCGTCAGATTTTTCGTGTTTTTATAAGATTTCCAGTCTCCGTTCGGCGTAGTAAAGAATGGCTTTTCACCGTACTGACCCGAAACTTCACTTCTGTAAATTTCAAAGTAATCCACTTTATAGCCGTAGGACTTTTCCCATTTCAGACTGATGAATCCTTCTCCCAGCGCTGAGCTTGCCTTAATCGTTGTATTTTCTACACCGTCAATCAGACTGCTGTCAGGCTTATCCGGATTTTCAGGCTTATCCGGATTTCCAATGCCGGAATCATCTTTATTTACAATCAGGGTATAAGTTTTACTTACCGTTCCCGACGGCGCTTTCACCTTGATTTTAATCTCATTTCTGCCGATTTTCAGGTTGTTTCCACTGATAACAACTGATGCGGAATCATCGTTTTTAACAGGTTTAATCGTCAGTTTATCAACAGACGCACCAACAGTCTGCTTGACTGTAAAGTCAGAACCGAACCTGTCAAATCCCTTCGTAAAGGACAATTTTGTACTGCCCGCTGATACGCTGATGCTGTCGAGATAACAGTTGTTGCTTCCCGGACCCGGCATCGGAGCGGGAAATGACGGCATATCTTTATACACCGGAATCTCAAAAGTAAATGCTTCATTCAGCACATTGAAATCATAATAGTCTCCGTACATCAGTCCCGACTGGGTCGCCGCTGCAAAAATAGAAGTGGCATACTGATAAGTTCCTATACCCGAAAGTCCGTTCACAACATTATACCGTTCGTAATACGGCGAATTCTGATTTCTTGCAAGAAAGGTATCCGCTATGTAAACCGCGCCGCCTTTTACTGCTTTTTCCAAACTGTTCCACGGCCGCAGATAACTGGTTTCATCTTTATTGATACCCCCCGCCGCAAAAACCAGTCCTTTAGTCGCTGCGCTGCCGTCGGGACTGTCTACTGCACCGATATTATAAGTGTTGTAAACCCCCGAGAACTTCTTGCCTCCGTAGGTAAACGCGTGTCCATCCACCATAAAATCGCCGGAGCCCAGCTCCAGTCTAGTCTTGGTTGCCAGATAGATCGGGCTGATAGTATAGTTTTTACCATTGTAGTTCTGCTGTGCCGCAGCAATATAGTAAGCGGCTGTCGAAGGCGGAAGCGCTGTAGGCTCAAGAATTTTTCTTACCATGGATTCCGTCTGATAAGACGGGTCATAAGTATTGGGCTCAAACATAAAAATATTGGATTCGCTGAGCCAGTTTCTCGGATCCATATAATACGCCACGCCCTGTCTTGAGGCTGCAACCCAGGAGTCCCCGTCTTTTCCGATATAACGGTGATTTTCGAAGTCGTAAGTTCCTTTCTGTACGGCTTTGTAGCCGTCCGCAAAGTTTCTGCTTACAAGATTGGCATTTACATTGGCGCACTGCTTGTCCAAAGCCTGTTTCCATGTAAAATCCAGATGTCTCGCCCGAAAAGTCCACTTGGGATGGGCTTTATGAAGAATTCTGAGCCCCGCCTTATAGCTTTCCGGAAAACTCTCGGCCTTCAGCATGGACTCGAAAGCCGCATCGGAAATATTGCCTCCTCCGCTGCCGGAACCGCCGGTGCTTCCTCCGGTTTCCGAAAGTTTCACATACTTGGAGGATACATAGTAATATCCGCTGTTATGATAAATTCTGTACCAGGCGGAACCTGCGGCAGTTTCCGCCGCCACTGCAACTTTTACCTTCGTTCCTTTTGTCAAAGTGCCCGATGCCGCAAAATCAGTCCCCGGTCCCTTTCTGAAGCTCACCTTGCCAGTAATCGTACCTTCGCCGTAAGAATAGCTGACAGAAGCTAAATCGGCTCGGATATATCCGTTCCCGTAACCGCTGGTAATTTGATACCAGATGGTATCTTTTGCACTGATGCCCGCCTTTGTATACTTTTCCTTCAAAACGGAAACGGAAGAATTATAAGGCAGCGCCCCCGTAATTGCCGAGGATGTGGAATAGCTGCTTCTGATATTCACTCCGTCACTTTCTGTAATACGTCCCGTTGCATAAGGCGCAGAAGCGCTGTATCCCGGAAACGCCGCAGCGCAAAGGCAGAGCAGCACTGCAGTCAAAATCACAACAACTGTGCGAAGCCCCGGGCCTCTGATTTCTTTTTTTCTGTTTCTGCTATGCATAATTTTATCTCCCTGTCTGTTTTTCCGGTCCGATCCGTCCGTCATTGTAATGCTTGCGGCATAATGACACATACATATCATTTCCGCCGATTAAAACCTGCTTGCCCTGTTTTACAAATTTGCCGTCCACGACTCTTGCGACCATAGTCGCCTTTCTGCCGCACCAGCAAATAGTCTTAATCTCCTCGATTTTATCTGCATAAATCAGCATATAGTAAGAGCCTTCGAACAATTCGTTTCTGAAATCATTCTTCAGTCCGTATGCCAGTACGGGAACCTCCAGACTGTCAACAATCTCCACCAGCTCCTGCACATGGTGCTTTTTCAGAAACTGGCACTCGTCAATGAGCACACAGTCGATTTTTTCTTTTTCATTTTCCCGCATAAAAAGTTCTAAAATATTGGTTTCATCAGTTACCGCCATCGCATCTCTCTGAATTCCGATTCTAGAGGTAATCACCCCTGCGCCGTACCTGTCATCTACGGCAGGCACCAGCGCCAGCACATGCTTGCCCCTTTCCTCATAGTTATATGCCACCTTAATCAGTTCTATGGATTTGCCGGCATTCATGGTACTGTATCTGTAATATAGCTGCGCCATATAATCCTCCTTGCTTTTCATAACAATTTCTATTTTACTGGAAAACAGGTCTAAAATCAATAACCAGTGATTGGAAGTAAAAGAAAAACAGCCCCCAGGACACACGTGTCAACTGAAGGCTGCCTTCATATAAATGGTGCCCAGACTCGGAATCGAACCAAGGACACGGGGATTTTCAGTCCCCTGCTCTACCTACTGAGCTATCTGGGCATACTTTATTTAATTAAGTTGGTGGGCCATCAGGGACTTGAACCCCGGACCTGCCGGTTATGAGCCGGACGCTCTGACCAACTGAGCTAATGGCCCAATATATAAAAATGGTCGGGGTGGCAGGATTTGAACCCGCGGCCCACTGGTCCCAAACCAGTTGCGCTACCAAACTGCGCTACACCCCGTAATCTATCATATTTGTAAAAAAGTTATTGGCAGGGGCAGTAGGAATCGAACCCACGGCACGTGGTTTTGGAGACCACTGCTCTACCAGCTGAGCTATACCCCTGCGAAGTGGCGGAGAAGATGGGATTCGAACCCATGCGGCCCTAATATGAACCCTAACGGTTTAGCAAACCGTCCTCTTCAGCCTCTTGAGTACTTCTCCAGGCTAAATAACTCTCACAACGATATTTCAGATATTGATTCTGTGGCGGAGAGGGTGGGATTCGAACCCACGGTCCCTTTCGGAATCACTGGTTTTCAAGACCAGCTCCTTAAACCACTCGGACACCTCTCCTTGAATGTGGATTCAACCAACAGAATATATAAATGGTGACCCATCGGAGATTCGAACTCCGGACACCTTGATTAAAAGTCAAGTGCTCTGCCGACTGAGCTAATGGGTCATATTTTTGGCTGGGGTAGCAGGACTCGAACCTACGAATGACGGAGTCAAAGTCCGTTGCCTTACCACTTGGCTATACCCCAAAATCATCAAATAAATGGTGAGCCCACAGGGATTCGAACCCCGGACACACGGCTTAGAAGGCCGTTGCTCTATCCAACTGAGCTATGAGCCCACAAAATAGTGGAGCGGATGATGAGAATCGAACTCACGCCATCAGCTTGGAAGGCTGAGGTTCTACCATTGAACTACATCCGCATATTGGAGCGGAAGACGAGATTCGAACTCGCGACCCTCGCCTTGGCAAGGCGATGCTCTACCCCTGAGCCACTTCCGCGGATTTGAAAAAATTGGTCGAGGGAGATGGATTCGAACCATCGAAAGCTCAGCTAACGGATTTACAGTCCGCCCCCTTTGGCCACTCGGGAATCCCTCGATAAAAGTTTTCAAACTTAGTCGTGTTATTATTTGATGAATTGGAGCTAACCTCCAACCGACAACTTGATGGAGCTGGTGGAGGGAATCGAACCCCCAACCTGCTGATTACAAATCAGCTGCTCTACCGTTGAGCCACACCAGCATATTATTTAGAAATTGGCGACCTGGAACGGGCTCGAACCGTCGACCTCCAGCGTGACAGGCTGGCATTCTAACCAACTGAACTACCAGGCCGCATTGTTTGTCAAGCACCTGTCACCGTATATTCGGTAAAACGATGCTTGTACATCCAAGCTGTCAGCAACTCGAAAAAATGGTGGGCGTTATAGGGCTCGAACCTATGACCCTCTGCTTGTAAGGCAGATGCTCTCCCAGCTGAGCTAAACGCCCGTGTCGTCCATTCTGTGTTGCTCGGCACATTTATATATTATATCAGGTGTACCGAAGCTTGTCAAGCACTTTTTTATTTTTTCTTTTCAGCTCTCAACTCTCTGAAGAAGTGAGCTAAAAATTATATTACCACATCTTTCGTATGGTGTCAACAGAAATTTGAAAACTTTTTTAAATCATTTCAGTCTTTCAATTTTCTCATACTGAACGGTCTCTCCCGTCAGGATCGCTCTGCCGCCGGAAAGGTTTGTGACAATCCCTTGCACTTCTTCTGCCTCATCCGGCACAGTGATCAGTTCGAAGCTCACCGTGTCAGCATAGACTATATTAGCAAACTTTACGCGATATGTAAAGGGGAAATTTTGTATTTTATTAAATACAGGATAATCGACCTTGTATGCAAGAGAAGTCATACTGCATACATCACAGATTCCTGCGGCCTGAAGCCCCAGTTTTGCACTGCCTGTGTACGCGCGCACCAATCCTCCCGTACCCAGCTTGATACCCCCGAAATAGCGTGTCACCACCACAACAACATTAGTAATTCCTTCCTGTACCAGCATCTGAACAATAGGCGCGCCGGAAGTTCCCTGCGGTTCTCCGTCATCGCTCGCCCACTGAATCTGAAACTGATCGCCCAGCACCATAGCCGGCACATTGTGCGTGGCGTCTTTATGTTTTTTCTTTACGGAGGCGATAAATTCATCCGCCTCCTCTTTTGTTTCTGCAGGCGCAACATACGCAATAAAGCGGGATTTTTCTATAATCTGCTCCGCTTCCGCCTGTCTCGTCACCGTACTATACAACTTCATAATCTTTCAGCCTCTGATAATCCTCTTTACTCAGCACCGTGTCAAAAAGTGTTCCGTCCTCACCGTATTCCACAGAAATCACCCGTGCTTTTTCGCACAGGTACGAGCCCAAATCTCCTCTGGTGTACGGAATCAAAAATCTGGCGCTGACATCATTAAAAATATATTTCTTAATCTTTTCAACGAGTTCATCTATATTCTCGCCGGTTTTAGCCGACACGAAAACATTTTCAAGTCCGGCAACCTGTGATTCCTGCAGCCGCGAAGCATCACAGATATCCACCTTATTGAAAACCATAAGCTTTTCTTTGCCTGCCGCGCCGATTTCCGAAAGCACTCTGTCGGTCACTTCAATATGAAACAGGTTTTCTTCGTAGCCGGCATCTACCACATGGAGCAGAAGATCCGCATACTGCACTTCCTCCAATGTAGCCTTAAAAGCCTCTACCAGGCTGTGAGGCAGCTTGCTGACAAAACCCACCGTATCCACCAGAAGAAACTCGTGGTTGGTGTCCAGTCTGACACTGCGGCTCTGCGTATCCAGCGTTGCAAAAAGCATATCCTTTTCCGCTACCGCTTTTTCACTCTTATCGGTCATGGCAAGCAGCCTGTTCATCAATGCGGACTTTCCGGAATTTGTATAACCCACCAGCGCCACTACTGGAATGCCAGATTTCTCGCGACGGGTTCTCTGTACGCTTCTGGTTCGTTTTAAATCCGAAAGCTCCGATCTGATATCGTCCATGCGGCGTTCGATATGACGCCGGTCTGTTTCCAGTTTCTTTTCCCCCGGACCTCGTGTTCCGATACCGCCTCCGAGACGGGAAAGAGATTTTCCGAATCCCGTAAGCCTCGGAAGTCTGTACTGCAGCTGCGCCAGCTCCACCTGAAGTTTGCCTTCTCTGGAAGATGCTCTGTCTGCAAAAATATCCAGAATCAAAATGGTTCTGTCGATAATGCGGACACCGATGGCTTCTTCCAGATTACGAAGCTGCATACCTGTCAGTTCATCGTTGAATATCACCACATCCGCTTCCATATTGCGAGCCAGTTCTGCGACCTCCTCCACCTTGCCCTTTCCTATCATCGTCGCAGTATTGGGTTTTTCGAGCGTCTGGATAACCTGACCCAAAACCTCGGCATTGGCAGCCTCCGCAAGCCCCGCCAGCTCCTCCATGGAGTAAGTAATGTCTTCTTTTCTCGAAAGTCCTACCAGAATAGCTCTGTAAGAGTCCTCCGTTATAACCTCGTTTTTTTCATTAAATCTAAGCATGTCTTTAGTATACCATAAAACTTATAAAAAAGTCATCATGTAACATCCAAAATATCTTCCTTCGGCACATTTACATAACTTTCCGGCACGTCGCCCACAATAACCGCCTCGGAAATCAGCACTTTACTGCGTATTTTAATATTTTTGTCGGAAAAAGGCTGCAGAATCCGCACACTGCTTTCAAGCACAATATAAACCTTGTATTTCGTCTGATTGATGCCCTGCGTTTCAAATTCCGTTTCAAAATCATAGGAAGTCACTGACAGCGGTAAAATCTTAATCTGTATATCAAACCCTGTCTGAGACAGTATTTTGCTCCCCAGCAGCGTCCCGTAAGATATTTCCGCAGGCTGCGCTTCCATGGCGCTGTATTTTTGCTGCAGATTTTCCGCAAAAGAAGAAACCACCCTGTTAATCAGCGCTGTATCGGCCTGTACCATCTGCACCTTTCCGTCTTTTCCCGTTTGTACAATAAAAAAGGATTCCGAAGACTCCATACCGCCCAGTTCTTCTTTCACTGACCGGTTAATCAGAGCCGCCACTATACTCTTTGCCTTAAGGCGACTCACAGCGTCGATATTCGGCGCTATCTGCCATTTTAATCCTTCGGTCAGCAAAATACATCCCAGCGCAATTATAATCACGGAAATCGCCGTTTTTTTACCTAAAATACCTGCACCTGCTTTTACTTTCCGCATAAAAAAACCTCCCGCTATACAGTCTATGCTGCGCAGGAGGTTTCGTTTCTCGAAAAACTCTTTATTTTACGTTCATTAAAGTTCGAAAACTTTAATACCTTCTCTCAAAAATTCATTGATAATTTTAATTCTGGTACCCTTCATACCTAAAGAACGAGACTCGATTACACCGGCACTTTCCAGTTTCCTCAGTGCATTTACGATAACAGAACGAGTAATGCCGGATTTGTCCGCAATCTTGCTGGCAACCAAAAGTCCCTCGTCGCCTTCCAGTTCGGCAAAAATCTTGCTGACTGCATCCATTTCAGAATAAGAAAGAGTGGAAAGAGCCATATCTACAGCTTCTTTCAGTCTCAGCTCATCTTCTTCTTCCTGTGCCGTAGCTCTTGCTACTTCAAGCCCCACTACAGTAGCGCCGTATTCGCAAATAGCAATATCCTCATCATCATAAGCACTGTCAGGTCTTGCAAGAAGCAGTGTTGCAATACGCTCATTGCTGAAGATTACAGGCACAATGATATGATACTTGCTTGCCATTCCGTAGTCAGCTCCGTAGATGTCTCTGATACTGTCATAAGTCAGATTTGCTTTCGTCTCATCCAGCTTCAAAAACTTCTCATTGTAACGAGCCGGAAGAACCAGTTTCCCGGATTCTTCATCGATTGCCAAAGGAGCCTGCTCTCCTTCTTCATATTTAGCGGCAAGAATTTTTCCCTTTCTGCTAAGAATATAAATATTGGAATCCAGCAGTTCACTCATTACCGCACACAGCTCATCGAAAGAAATGTACCCTGCTGTGCTTTCTGCCAATACACCGTTTAATTTTCTGACTCTTTTTAATAATTTTTCGCTCATGTCTTACCTCAATTTTCTAAAATTTTACCATAACTTATTTTACAGGATATAGCGATCCACATCATCTTTGTGGACGGTATCCATAAATTTGCTCTGTACATACTCTCTGTCAATAATAATCTGCTCTTCTTCCATTTCAGGAATGTTAAAGGAGATATCCTCCAGCAGTTTTTCCAGAATTGTATGCAGTCTTCTAGCCCCAATGTTTTCTGTCTGCTCATTCATAAGATACGCCATATCTGCGATTTCGTCAATAGCTTTTTCAGAAAATTCCACTTTTATTCCCTCAGTTTCTAACAAAGCTTTATGCTGTTTCAGGATTGCATTCTCCGGAACTGTTAGAATTTGAACAAAAGACTCCTTTGTCAGATTCTGAAGCTCCACACGGATCGGAAAACGCCCCTGAAGCTCCGGAATCAGATCTGTCGGTTTTGCAGTATGGAATGCGCCTGCTCCGATAAACAGAATATGATCTGTTTTCACAGGTCCGTATTTCGTATTGACAACGCTGCCTTCCACAATCGGAAGAATATCTCTCTGCACGCCTTCGCGGGAAACATCCGCGCCGCTGTGGTAGCTGGAGCTTGAAGCAATTTTATCGATTTCGTCAATAAAGATAATGCCGTTCTGCTCCGCATTCTCCAAAGCTTCATCAGTCACCTGATCCATATCCAGAAGGTTCTGCGCTTCCTGCTCTCTCAGGATTTTTCTTGCCTCTTTGACGCGAACTCTCTTCTTCTTTGTTTTCGGCGGCATCATATCTCCGAAAATATTACCGATGGCGATACTCATCCCCTCGTTGCTCATATCAAGCTGATTTCCCTTAGGGGTATCCACAACTTCAATTTCGATAAACTGTTCCTCCAAAAGTCCGTCGCGAAGCTGCTGGCGCACCTGTTCTCTTGCCATTTCCACCTCTGTCGGCTCAGGTTTTTCCTGTGTTTCCTTCGCTTTACCTTCTTCATAAAGCTGCTTTTGACTCGGATAACCGCCGCTGTTCATAAGAAAATCGAAAGGGTTTCTTGCTTTAGGCTGTTCTGACTTTTTCTTGTTTCCGGGAATAATCGCTTCGATAATCTTTTCTTCGGCGATTCCTTCCGCAATGTCATATTTTTCTTTCAGTCTGGACTGTTTGGTGATACGGATAGAAGCTTCTACCAGATCGCGTATCATAGAATCCACATCTCTGCCCACATAACCCACTTCAGTAAACTTAGTCGCTTCCACTTTGACAAACGGCGCCTCCATCAGTTTTGCAAGACGCCTTGCAATCTCGGTTTTACCGCAGCCCGTAGGGCCCATCATCAAAATGTTCTTCGGTGTAATCTCTTCTCTCATCTCATCGGAAAGAAGACTTCTTCTGTATCTGTTTCGAAGGGCGATCGCAACTGATTTCTTTGCTTCGTCCTGACCGATGATATATTTATCCAACTCTCCGACAATTTCTTTCGGTGTCATACTTTGAATTTTTCCTGCCATGTTTAAGTCCCCCTTTACAGCTTTTCAACAGTAATGTTGTCGTTAGTGTAAACGCAGATAGAAGATGCGATTCTCAAAGATTCTCTTACAATCTCTTCCGCACTCATATCAGTATGGTTAAACAGCGCATTGGCTGCCGAATACGCATAATTCCCGCCGGAACCGATTGCCACAAAGTCCTGATCCGGTACAATCACTTCTCCGTTTCCGGATACAACCAGAAGATCATTTCTGTCCATTACAATCATCAAAGCTTCCAGACTGCGCATGCCCTGATCGCTGCGCCACATCTGCGCAAGATCCACCGCAGCTCTTTTCAGATTGCCGCCATGCTCCTCAAGCTTTTTCTCGAATTTTTCCGTCAGCGCAAAAGCATCGGCTACAGATCCTGCAAATCCGGTCAGCACTGTGTTTTTAAAAATCTTCTTTACCTTTTTAGCTCCATTTTTCATAATGGCAGTCTCGCCCATGGTTACCTGTCCGTCACCGCCGATAGCAATATCGTCTGGACCTCTTCTGACTGCACAGATTGTTGTCGCATGAAATTCCACCATTCTTTTTACCTCCGTTATAGATTCTTTGTTTCGCTTTATATTTTACTTTTATTCTTTATAATCACATTCTGCATTTGAACAAGCAAGAGATGTCGTCTTGGTCTTCTTTTCCACAAGAAGAGACTCGCATTTCGGACATTTTTTATTAACCGGCTTATACCAGAATGACTGGTCACAGTCCGGATATCCGCTGCAGCCGTAAAACAGCTTGCCCCGTTTGCTCTTTCTTGCCACAATATCCTTTCCGCACTTCGGACAGGAAACCCCGGTGGATTTTACAATCGGTTTTGTATTTTTACACTCCGGATATCCGCTGCAAGCGATAAACTCTCCGAACCGTCCCATCTTCAGAACCATTGGTTTTCCGCACAGCTCACAGGTTTCGCCTGTCGGCTGATCCTCAATTTCCACTTTTTCAATCGCTTCATCGGCAGCCGCAAGCTCTTTTGCAAAAGGTCCGTAAAAATCACGAATAACCGTTTTCCATTCCAGTTTTTCAATTTCCACATCGTCCAGCTTGTCTTCCATATCCGCCGTAAAATTCACATCGACAATTTCTCTGAAGTATTCCTCCATAAGCCCTGTTACCAAAAATCCCAGTTCGGTAGGAACCAGAGATTTCTTTTCTCTGGTCACATATTTTCGCTCAGACAGGGTTGCCACAATCGGCGCATAGGTACTCGGTCTTCCGATATTCTTCTCCTCCAGTTCTTTAACAAGACTGGCTTCCGTATATCTTGAAGGCGGCTGTGTAAAATTCTGCTCGCCTTTGATATCTGTATTTTCAAGCTTTTCACCTTCTTCAAGAGACGGGAGGATTCTGTCTTTTTCTTCATCCGCGCCGGTTTTGTACACTCGCTGATAACCGTCAAACAAAAGCTTGGAGCCTGTTGTCCTGAAAGTATAGTCTCCGTTTTCGATTTCTGCCTGCAGATTATCAAACCTTGCCGCCGTCATCTGACTTGCCATAAACCGACACCAGATTAAGCGATACAGCTTGTACTGCTCCGTTGTCAAAGACTCTTTGATGTCCTCCGGCACAAGAGAAATGTTGCTGGGACGGATTGCTTCGTGAGCATCCTGAATATCTTTCTTCTTATTGGTATAGATATTATTGCCCAGATATTCTTTTCCGTAATGTTCTGTAATAAATTCGGCAGCCGCTGCTTTTGCCTCGTCGGAAATTCTCACAGAATCTGTTCTCAGATAGGTAATCAGACCGATACTGCCGACCCCTTTTACATCGACGCCTTCATAAAGCTGCTGCGCCACCATCATAGTCTTCTTTGTATTAAAGTTCAGTTTTGTCGAAGCTTCCTGCTGCATACTGCTTGTTGTAAACGGAGCCCACGGTTTTTTGCTTCTCTCTTTTCGGGTCAGCGAGGCCACAGAAAACGATCCCTGCTTCAGTTCTGCGATAATCTCATTGTTGCGAAGTTCGTTTTCCACAATCAGCTTCTTGTGTTTGTATTCCGTCAGCTTTGCGGTAAATTTACGGCCCTTCTTGAATTCCGCCGTTACAGTCCAGTATTCTTTCGGCTCAAAGCTTCTGATTTCTTTTTCTCTGTCGCAGATGATTTTCAGCGCGGCAGACTGCACGCGGCCGGCAGAAAGTCCTTTTCTGATTTTCCTCCAGAGCAGCGGACTGATCTGATACCCCACCAGACGATCGAGAACTCGTCTCGCCTGCTGTGCATCCACCAGACTTATATCTATTTTTCTCGGATGTTTAATCGCATCCTTAATAGTACTCTTCGTAATTTCATTAAAAACAATTCTGCACGGCGTGTCCAAATCTATACCCAAAAGGAACGCCAGATGCCATGAAATCGCTTCTCCTTCACGATCCGGGTCGGTTGCCAGATAAACTTTGGAAGCTTTTTTCGCTTCTTTTCTGAGTTCCTTGATAATGTCGCCCTTTCCTCTGATCGGAATATACTGAGGCTCGAAATCCTGCTCAATATCAATTCCCAGTTTGCTTTTAGGCAAATCCCTGACATGACCTACCGATGCGATTACCTTATAGTTTGCGCCCAGGTACTTGCCGATAGTCTTAGCTTTGGACGGAGACTCCACAATCACCAGTGTTTTCTTTGCAGTTGTCTTTTTCTTTGCAGTTGCCATATTTCCTCCTGCATGGTTTTTAATTCATATTCACGAACTAATAGTATAGTATGGCTTTCAGAATTTTGCAACAAGAAATTTGCCGAGAGCCGAAAAAATTATACCTTTCATCTCTAGAATAGTTATTATACCATTTATTTCCGAAGGCTTTATGTCAGTTTTGTGATAAATTTCGTCAACAGATACTTCCCCTCCCTGCAAAATGACCTGAAACACCTTTTTCTCATCTTCTCCGAGCTTTTCATACACCTCTTCAGAAGAAGATATGCAGGGAGCAATTCGCATATCGGTAAAAATATCCTCAATACAAACCAGCGGTTCTGCCCGGTCTCTGATCAGTTTATTGGAGCCGAAACTGTACCGGCTGGTAATATTGCCGGGAACCGCGTAAACTGTTCTGCCTTTATCCGCCGCATCTTCTGCGGTAATCAGAGCGCCGCTTTCTGCGCCTGCCTCAACGACAACCACACACTCGGACAGAGAGCTGATAATCCGGTTCCGAATGGGAAAATCATAAGGTCTGGGTTTATAATCCGGCTCATGAAGAGACAGCAGAAGACCTTCCTCCGCAATTTTCTGCTGAAGCGCTTTGTTTTCCGCAGGATAATAGTATTCTGTACCGCCGCCCAGCACAGCAATGGTTTTACCTCCCGCCTCCAGCACACCCTTATGCCCTGCCGCATCAATGCCTTTTGCCAGACCGCTGACTAAAGTCACATTATGCTCTGCGCACTGCCTTCCGATATTCTTTGCTACAATCCGACCGTACTGCGTACTGCTGCGGCTGCCCACTACGGCAATTTTTCTGGTCGTAAGAAGATTCAAATCCCCCTCGTAATAAACAGCCTTCATCCCCGGTTCTTCTTCCAGAAGACTGAAGGGAAAACGGCTGTCACCTCTGTTCAGTTTTCCTTTCATACTTTATACGCCTTTGTGATTCCTTTCTGTTTCCGGTATATCTCTTCTCAGTCTTTTCCTGTTATTTCCCGTTTATGAATTCAGACATTTAATAAACTCTCTTTTCTCTGTACTGCAGTGCTTCTGTCAGATGGGAAACTCCGATGCACTCGCTTTCCGAAAGGTCCGCAATGGTCCGCGCTACCCGTTTAATGCGCATCAGCGTGCGGGGATTCAGGTTCAGCCTGAGATAAGCATCCGAAATCAGCTTATTTTCATCTTTACCCAGCGCGCAATACTTCTCCAGCATCTTTCCGGAAAGCTGCTGATTGAGAAAAATACCGGTTCCGCGATACCGTTTTCTCTGTATTTCCCGAGTCCGCTCAATCTCTTCCTTCATTTCCGCGGAGGAAAGTCCTTCCTCTTCCGTCAGAGCGCTGTACGCAACCGGCTGCAGATAAAGGTGCATATCGATTCTCTCCAAAATGGGACCCGACAGTTTATTTCGGTACTGCTCCGCTTCCCTCGGTGTACAGGTGCACGGATGAAACGGATCTCCCGCATATCCGCATTTACACGGATTTGTTGCCGCCACCAGCATAAAATCCGCCGGAAAAATATAGGTGATACCTTTTCTCGTCAGTGAAATATTCTTCTTCTCCAGAGGTGTTCTCAGAGAATCTATCATAGATTTATTAAATTCACCCACTTCATCCAAAAACAAAACACCGTTATGAGCCAAAGTAATCTCCCCGGGTCTCGGTACATCGTTTCCGCCCCCGGTCAGTCCGACCTGCGTAATGGTATGATGCGGCTGTCTGAAAGGCCTGCTGCTTACGACAGGACCGTCTTCGGGCAAAAGCCCCGCAATCGAGTAAATCACCGTAGTTTCAAGAACTTCGTCAGCTGTCATTTCCGGCATAACGGTTGGAATGCGCTCTGCCAGCATCGTTTTTCCTGTGGAAGGACTCCCCGTCATCAAAATTCCGTGACCGCCGGCAGCCGCAATCATCAGAGCCCGCTTCGCCGCTTCCTGCCCCTTAACATCGGCAAAATCGCATAAATAATGTGGTTTTTTCCAAGAAGAAATTCCTCCCGTATCATACTTTATATCCGTCTTCCGGTTAAAAAAATCCACAGCCTCTTTCAGATTCCGCACAGGATAAATGTTCATATCCTGTACCAGCATAGCCTCTTCTCTATTGCCGGCCGGAACTGCGGCATTTTTTATACCTGCCCGCTTTGCCGCCATTACCATAGGAAGAATCCCTTTCGTTTTCTGCAGACTTCCGTCCAAAGACAGCTCTCCCAGAAAGCAGAAATCCCCGATATCCCGTGCAAACACCTGGCCGGAAGCCGCAAGTATTCCCATTGCCATAGCAAGATCAAAATGACTTCCCCGTTTTCTGATATCCGCCGGGGACAAATTGATGATAATACGTGTTTTCGGATAAGAAAATCCGGAGTTTACAACAGCCGACCGAATGCGTTCTCTCGCCTCTCTGACGGAAACATCGGGCTGTCCCACTACAGTAAACGCCGGCATACCGCAGGCGATATCTGTTTCTATTATCACCGGTACAGCCTCAATCCCGCTTACCGCAGCCGCAAATATTTTCGATAACATAATATGAACACTCCTTTCCTTTTAAGTCTTTCCCTGCTTCTTAAAATGCATTGTAAATCTGATTGCAGAAAACTTCCACAATCTGAAACCGAATCGTTCGGCAGCAGACGGTATGCGTATGCATATAATACGCCGCAGTTTTTCTGAGATGCCGCTGTTTTTCCGAAGTTACCGCTTCCGCAGGCTGCCCGAAGGTAAGTGTTCTTCTCGTTTTCACTTCCACAAAAGAAAGTTCCCCATTTTTCTCCGCAATAATGTCAATCTCCCCTGCTCTGCATCTGAAGTTTCTTTCAATAACCCGGTATCCTTCTGCTGTCAGCAGTCCTGCCGCAAAATCTTCTCCCAATCTTCCAAGTTCACTTCTCTGCACAAAATTCCCCTTCCTGTAATTATTTACAATATTTTCTATTTATTCTAAAATACTACATTCGCAAGCGGCAGTCAAGGGAATTATTCCGGCTACCAAAAAAGCCGGCTGCATAGGCCGGTAAAACAACCGTTCCAATGCAGCCGGCTTTCTCTTTCGACTGTTTCATTGTAATTTCATTTCATAAAGCTCTGAAGATACCGCTGCTTCTTTCCGCCGGTCACTTCAAATCATTTCCGAAGTTCTCCCCCGGATTTTTTCATCGGAATCACAAAACTTTTATTGCGCCGAATCCCGCAGCACAAACTTTTCAATCGCCTTTGCCACACCATCTTCCTGATTGGAAGCAGTAATACAGTCCGCAATCTCTTTTGTGCTCTCCCGCGCGTTGGCAACCGCCACGCCCAGACCCGCCAGTTTAATCATTTCTTCATCGTTGGGACTGTCACCGACCGCCATCAGTTCATCCGCAGAAACGCCCAGTCTGCGCATCAGCCAGCGCAGCGCCTCTGCTTTGCTGGTGCTCCTGCCGCCGACCTCAAAGTTATGAATAAAGGAAGATGTCAGGGTCGTTCCTTCAATCTGTTCCAGAACCCCCCTCCACTGCTCTTTTTCCTCAAGAAATTCAAAGGTAATATTGATATTTTCCACCGTTTCCTTATGCGCAAGCATAAAGTCCAAAATATCGGGAACCGGCGTTCTGGTGGTTTTAATGTACTCTGCGTCCCGATAAGAAGATCCCATCGTCAGCACTTCCTCATATTCTCTGCGGTCGATGTATGCCCTTCCTTTTACAAACACCTCAACGGAAATCCCCGTGTTTCGCAGAAGTTTTTCAATCGTTTCAATTGCGGCGGAAGGGATATAATCTTCATAAATCAGCTTTCTGCCCGCGATTTCCGTAATATGAGCGCCGTTTGACGTCACGGCATATTCCAGTCCCTCTATGAAAAAAAGCTGCTGCGGAAGAGAGCCGTAAGTTCTGCCTGTGGAAACCACAATATGAACCCCCTGCTCCATCGCTTTTCTGAAAGCCTCCACTGTTCTTTCACTGATCTGTTTGTCGTCGTTTAATGTGGTGCCGTCCAGATCCAGCGCCACCATTCTGATTCTTCTGCCTGCCGCTTCTTTGCTGCCGCTGTCGGTATGTTCAGCTTTATATCTTTCTGTCTTTCTATCTGTCATATCCGTCCCTCAATGCTAAAAACTCACTGTTATAAATTCTCACTTTTTTCATTGTACAGCCCGAATCATGTCCCGGATAAATGCGGATATCCTGTTCCCATGTATCGAGTATGTTCCGTACTGTATTTTTCATCTCTTTTTCGCTGCCGCCCGCAAGATCCGTTCTTCCCAGATCCGTATCAAAGAGCGTATCTCCGGTAAAACAAATTCTGCTTTTCGGACACATAATACAGATACTGCCTGCTGTATGGCCGGGTGTGTGAATAATCTTAATGCTTTCTCCGTCCAGCATCAGTTCCTGTCCGTCTCTCAAAAAAACATCCACTCTGCCTCCGTAAACGGCGGCATCTTTTTCGTGCATATAAATCGGGCAGTCCAAAATGTCCGAAACAGCTGCGGAAGCGCCGCAGTGATCGTGATGAAGATGGGTCAGCAGAACTCCCAGGGTTTTAAGCTGCTTCTCCTTTATAAATTCCGTAAACTGCTTTGCATGATAGCCCGGGTCTATGAGCCAGCAGCTTCCGCCCTCTTTCTGATAAATCACATATCCGTTGCTCTGAAGCGACCCCGAGACAAACTGTTTTACTTTCATAATCCAAAAATCCTCTTTACAAAAATCGCTGTACAAAATTATCACAGAAAGTGCCCGCCGGCTTTCCCGAGGTATCTGCGCCGAAAGTCCCGCGCACAAGTCCAAGGACTGCAGCTTTGCACAAGCTCTACAGATATTATAACTAAACTCCCTTGCTAATTCAAACCTTTTGAATTAGAATATAACATACGCACAGGGAAAAAATTGTGCTGTTTTTTGCTGAGAATTTCAAACAAACGAAAGCAAAATAAATATACGATTTCAAATCAATATATACAAATAAGAGGAAAAATAGTGTGAAAGAAAGATTGAACAGTCCGTAATTGGGCGAACTTAAACAAGCTT
>CALBGO010000014.1 GCA_937894585.1 uncultured Eubacterium sp. | reverse complement strand
CTTTATTTCAATATATTTAGATTAAACCGTGATTTTGCAAGTGTCAAACTCCCGAATAAAATAGTGAAATATTTTGATAATTAAGAAAGCAAATTTTATGCCAGAAAGCTTGCTTGTTTTGCGGAGTATTTTGTATGAAAAGCAGGGAATTATTGTATGATATGCAGGATTTAATCTGTTTTTATCCTATTCATACACCCTGCAAAAGATTGAAAAGAATATATGAAATCATAGGTAAAATCGTATCATTTAAAATTTGCGTCTTTTCTATGACTGTAGTATAATAAATTAGTTATCACTGCGCCCGGGCAGAAGTTTTATGCGGGCGCAACAGGAAATGGAGACAGAACAGCTGATGGAAAATATCATCCGCATCGAGAATTTAATATTTGAATATATCGGCGCAGACGAAAAGACACCGGTTCGCGCCATTGATTCAGTTTCTTTGGATATTGAAAAGGGCAGCTTTACCGCTGTTCTCGGAAGGAACGGATCGGGAAAATCCACGCTGGCGAAGAATCTTAACGGACTGCTTTTGCCCGGCGGCGGAACAGTTTATGTAAAAAACTGGGATACAAGAGACGATAGTCATATCTGGGATATACGGCAGACTGCCGGGATGGTTTTTCAGAATCCCGATAATCAGTTGGTTTCTTCTATCGTAGAAGACGACGTGGCTTTTGGACCGGAAAATCTGGGAGTAGAGCCGTCGGAAATCAGACATAGGGTAGAGGCAGCTTTAGAATCCGTACATATGGGAAAGTTTCGTAAAAAAGCGCCTCATCTGCTTTCGGGAGGGCAGAAGCAGCGTATTGCAATCGCAGGGGTGGTTGCAATGGAACCAGAATGCATTATTTTCGATGAGCCCACTGCGATGCTCGATCCAAGGGGCAGAGACGAAATTATGACGATTATACGAAGCCTTCATGAACGAGGCATTACAGTAGTTCTGATTACGCACTTTATGGACGAAGCTGCTCAGGCTGACCGGGTTGTGATTATGGATCGGGGAAAGGTTCTTCTGGACGGTACGCCGCAGGAGGTTTTTTCCAGGGAAGAGACCATCAGAGAAGCAAGTTTGGATCTTCCCCTTGCTGTAGAACTGGGGCAGAGACTTCGAAAGCGGGGCATCAAAATCCCGGAAGAAATTATTACCATTGAAGGACTGGTGGATTATATATGTCAATACAAGTAAGAAATTTAACACACATATATTCCAAAGGTATGCCTGACGAACAACTAGCGCTGGACCATGTGAGCTTTAATATTTACGACAAAGAAATTGTGGGAGTAATCGGTCATACAGGTTCGGGAAAATCGACGCTGCTGCAGCATTTGAACGGGCTTTTGAAGGCGGACAGCGGTACAGTTGAAATCGATGGAACGGATATTACGGCGCCGGGCGTCAGTATGCGGGAAATTCGCCGAAAAGTCGGTCTTGTTTTTCAATATCCGGAATATCAGCTCTTTGAAGAAACTGTAGCGCTGGATGTCGCGTTTGGTCCTAAAAATCTGGGGCTGTCGGAATCGGAAATCGAAAGCAGAGTCCGCGAGGCTCTAGAGCTGGTGGGACTGGATTATGAAGAAATAAAGGATCGGTCGCCTTTTGAACTTTCCGGCGGACAGAAGCGCAGAGTTGCGATTGCAGGCGTTATTGCAATGAAACCTCATGTGCTGATTCTGGATGAACCGACAGCGGGACTTGATCCGGGCGCTCACAAAGAAATTCTCAATATGATTCGAAAAGTTCACAGCTCTCAGGAGAATATCATTATATTTGTGTCTCATAATATGGCTGATGTGGCGGATTTATCTGATAAAGTCATAGTAATGGACGAAGGTAAACTGGTGATGTCGGGAACGCCGCAGGATGTTTTCTGTCAGCAGGAGCGCCTTGCGGAAATAGGGCTTTCCGTGCCGCCTGTGACGGATTTTATGCACCGTCTGCGCAAAGGCGGTCTTAATATAGATGACAGCATTCTTACCGTGAAAGAGGCAGAAGCTGTTTTGTATGAATATTTGCAGAGGAAACAATGATAAGAGATATTACACTTGGACAATATTATGCAGCGCCGTCTGCAATTCATAAACTGGACCCGAGAGTCAAGATTATTGCAACGCTTTTATTTATCGTAGAAGTGTTTCTGGTAAATGATTTTATCGGGTTTGCGGTCACTGCCTGCGCTCTGGCGGCTGCGGTAGCGGTAAGCCGTGTGCCTTTGAACTTTATCCTGCGGGGACTGAAGCCGATTCTTTTGATTATTATCTTTACCTTTTGTCTGAACATCTTTATGACGGACGGAAGGGTGCTTTGGCAGGCAGGCTTTCTGAAAGTTACGGAGGAAGGGCTTTACAGAGCTGCATTTATGGCTCTTCGGCTGATACTTTTGATTATCGGTTCGTCTCTTCTGACACTGACGACAAAACCGATCAGCCTGACCGACGGAATTGAACGGCTCTTAAGACCGCTTTCGCGTATCGGTGTGCCTGCCCACGAAATCGCAATGGTAATGTCGATTGCTTTGCGTTTTATTCCGACTCTTCTTGAGGAAACGGATAAAATTATGAAAGCGCAGCAGGCAAGGGGTGCCGATTTTGAAAGCGGAAACATTCTGAACAGGGCAAAGGCGCTGATACCGATTTTGGTGCCGCTTTTTGTCAGCGCATTTCGGATCGCGCAGGATCTTGCTATGGCTATGGAAGCCAGATGCTACAGAGGCGGAAAAGGCAGAACCCGTATGAACGAGATGAAACTTCGTGGCTGTGATTTTGCGGCAATGGGACTGCTGGCGCTGTTTTTGGCAGCCGTTATTCTGATGAGAATTTATTAAATGATGTAAGGAACAGATATGAGACAGAGAAAGATTAAAGATATAGACTGCAAATTACAGGAGTTTTCCGAGTTTACCGTATCCGAACCGCAAGAATACAAAGGTCGCTGGAAGGAGCTTTTCGGAAACGAAAATCCTGTTTATCTGGAAATCGGCTGCGGAAAGGGACAGTTTATCACCGGCTGCGCAACAGAATATCCTGACAGAAATTTTATTGCTGTTGAGGGACACACCAGCGTAGTGCTCAGGGCTCTGCAGAAGGCAGAAGAGCACAGCCTTAAGAATGTGCGCTTTGTGCTGGAATATGTAAAAGATATCCGGGACTTTTTTGCAGACGGAGAACTTGCCGGAATTTATCTGAATTTCAGTGATCCATGGCCCAAGGACAGACACGCTAAGAGAAGGCTTACTTACGGCGCGCGGCTCCTGCAGTATCGCCGGATTATTGCAGACGGCGGTTTTATTCAGTTTAAGACGGATAACGAAGGACTGTTTGACTTTACTTTGGAACAGATTGAGGAGATGGGTCTTGAAATTGCGGAAATGAGCAGGGATTTACACGCATCGGAATTTGCAGAGGGAAATATTACCACAGAGTACGAAGATAAATTCGCAGCAACCGGAAAGAATATCAATTATGTAAAGATAAGAGCCTGAAGGCTCTTATTTTTGATGGAAAATATCGTAATCCGATATTTCTCAATTACTGCCGTATGCTTCCCATCCCAACAGATTACGGCGTAAACTTTATGACCGAAGCCGGATCGCAGTGTTTTCCGTTTTTCAGAAGTTCAAAGTGCAGATGGGCTTTGTCCAGGGATTCATACAGCGCGCTTTTTCCCACATTGCTGATGACCTGTCCCTGTTTTACAGTATCGCCTTTTTCGCACAGTTTATCAGTCTCCAGATTGCAGTATCTGGAAATATAACCGCCGCTGTGAGTGATTTCTATGGTGGTGCCGTAGGCATCGTCCTCATAAATATCTGTAATTGTGCCTTTTGCAGCAGCTTTTACGGCAGTTCCCTGCGGCGCTTCCAAATCTATACCGGGATGAGTCATGTACTGGTCCAGTGTCAGATTGTAAATGACCATATCCATGGAATACTTTTTTACTATTTTTGCCGCTGTCTGATCCATGGGACTGATAAACAGACTTTTTTTCGGTTTGCTGTCCCTGCTGTCTACTGTGGGAATCTTTCCGGACACTTCCTCGGCATCTTCATTGGCGGGAGCCTTCGGTTTGTCTTCCGCTTTTTCTTTTTCGGGTTCTGTCTGCGTTTTTGTAGCTGCGGGAACATCCGGCGCGCTTTCGGAAATCTTATCTATGCTGGCTTTAATCGTGAAGACGGATACCAGCGCAATAAGACAGAAGCACAGCATCAGTGCCGCAGGCGTTTTATCTTTTCCTTTTTTCTTTTCTGCCTGTCGCATATTCTTCACCTCCTGTCTGTTATTATCACCCTTTAAGCGCGGAATCATACGAATAATCGGCGAATTATAACTTGTAAAAACAGAAATAACATAATATAATGGAACATAGAAATTTTTTGGAGGTATAAACATATGACAGAATACATCGCGGCATTGCAGAACGGAAGAAATGTCCCGAAAGAAGATAAGATATTCGGAATCAGCAGCAGGGCAAAGGCTATGGCGGCGGAAAAGGGAGATGAAGCTGTAGTGAATGCAACCATCGGAACCCTTTTGGATGATGAGGGGAATCTCATGGTACTGTCTTCTGTTGCTGAAACTTTTTCTGCTCTGACTGCGGAGGAGTATGCAGGCTATGCGCCGATCGGAGGTATTCCGTCTTATAAAGAAGCGGTTATCCGCGCAGCTTTGGGTTCTTATCAGCCGAAAGGTTATGTGGAGGTATGCGCGACGCCCGGCGGAACCGGCGCAATCAGAAATACGATTGCAAATTACTCTGCGCCGGGGGACAAGGTTTTGACAGGAGACTGGCACTGGTCACCTTACGGAACCATCGCTTCCGAAATAGGCAGAAAGATTGAGACTTTTACTATGTTTACTGAGGAGGGGACTTTCAATACAGATGCCTTCTGCAAAAAGACAGATGATATTCTGAAAGAGCAGAGTCACCTCGTAATTATTCTGAATACACCGGCTCACAATCCGACAGGATATGCTTTAAGCGATGAAGAATGGAGGCGGATTACAGAGTATCTGTCCGGACTTTCCGGGGGTAAAACAGTTGCTCTTCTGATTGATGCGGCTTATATCGATTTTGCGGGAGATGAAGAAAAGTACAGGAGTTTTCTTCCGATTACAGAAAACCTTCCTGCCAATGTGCTTCCGATTATCGCATACAGTATGTCCAAGACTTTTACTCTTTACGGTATGCGTACCGGCGCTGCGCTCTGCATAGCGAAGACGAAAGAAATTGCGGAGGAGTTTCGCAGAGTGTTTGAGTTTTCGTCAAGAGGAAGCTGGTCCAACTGTGCAAAAGCAGGACAGAGCATTATTGCCAGAATTTATGAAGATGAAGCTCTTTTATCAAAAGTAACCGAAGAAAGAAAAGAAATCAGAGATATGCTTCTTGCAAGGGGGAAAGCATTTGAAGAGGCGGCAGGAAAAGTCGGACTTGAGATTGTACCTTTCGATGCGGGATTCTTTGTTTCGATTCCGTGCGAAAATCCCGACGAAATCAGCAGGAGGCTGGAAAAAGAAGGAATCTTTCTGGTGCCGCTGGCGAAAGGCCTTCGGGTATCGGTTGCTTCCGTATCTGAGAAAGTCTGCGGGATGCTTCCGGAAAAGATTCTTGCGGCAATGAAATAGTCAGCCTTCGCTTATCGGAATAAAACGCTCTGTCGGAGTTTAGGCTTGAAACAGGCGGTCGGAATGAACTGATTTGGTGAAATAACCAGTGAAATAATTTATCGGGGCAGAAATTGGTGAAATAATTTATCAGAAAGACTTGAAAAAGCTATTTTTTTGTGCTATATTAAAGTTTCTGCTTAGGTGATTAAGGATTAAGTGGAGCCTGCGAGGCAGGCAGCCCGGTAAAATACAGTTTTGAAGAAAACCGCTTTGTGCGGTATCAAGGATCACGAGGAGGATTATAATGAACAAGTATTTAGACATTTCACCTGAAGTTAAAGAGGCTATTGAAAACAACAGGCCGGTGGTTGCGCTGGAATCCACGATTATTTCTCATGGGATGCCTTATCCGAAAAATGTGGAAACAGCTCTTGCTGTCGAAAAAATCATCAGAGATAACGGTGCAGTTCCTGCGACCATTGCAATTTTAGGCGGCAGACTCAAGTGCGGTCTTTCTGAAGAAGAAATTGAATATTTGGGAAAGAAAGGACAGGAAATTGTAAAAACTTCCAGAAGAGATATTCCTGTCGTACTTTCCAAGAAAATAGACGGGGCAACGACAGTTGCAACTACCATGATGATTGCGCATATGGCAGGGGTTAAAATCTTTGCAACCGGCGGTATCGGCGGCGTACACAGAGGTGCGGAAACCACAATGGACATTTCCGCAGATTTGGAAGAGCTGGCGAATACTCCGGTTATGGTTGTATGCGCAGGCGCCAAGGCAATTCTGGACCTTGGACTTACTTTGGAATATCTGGAAACCAAGGGCGTTCCCGTAATCGGCTACGGCACGGAAGAGCTTCCGGCTTTCTATACCAGAAAGAGCGGGTTCGGCGTGGATTACAGACTGGATACGCCCGCTGAAGTAGCGGAAGCTTTTGACGCACAGAGGAAATGCGGTCTGCGTACCGGTATGCTTTTGGCAAATCCGATTCCGGAAGAATACTCTATGGACGCAGCTGTGATCAACAAGGCGATTGACGATGCCGTGGCAGAAGCTGAAGCCCAGGGCATTAAAGGAAAGGAAACCACACCGTTCCTTTTGGCAAAGGTAAAGGAAATTACCGCAGGCGCATCTTTGGACGCAAATATCCAATTGGTATTTAACAATGCAAAGGTTGCTGCGCAGACTGCCGCAGAGCTTTGCAGAATGTAAGCACGGATTTCGGCGGGTTTCGCGCCGGAAAGAATTTTTGAAAAGGCGTAAGAAGAAGTATGCCGCAGAAGGTTTGGATCGGGAAAGGCTGTCTTTTCCGTTTTGACAGCAGAAGAGGAGGGCTGTATCGGTGAAACTGGTTTCATGGAATGTAAACGGGCTTCGCGCCTGTCTGGGAAAGGGCTTCGTAGAGTCGATGACTGCCCTTGATCCTGATTTTATCTGTATTCAGGAAACGAAAATGCAGGAGGGACAGGCGGAAGTGGATCTGCCTGCATATCGGGCTTTTTTCTCGAGTGCGGAAAAGAAAGGTTATTCGGGTACTGCGATTTTTGCAAAAGAAGAACCGCAGAATGTACAGATTAACTTCGGCAGCCATACAGACGAGGGGCGAGCCGTCATTCTTGAATATGAAAAATTTTTTCTCGTCAATGTTTATGTGCCCAACGCTCAGGACAAGCTGAAGCGGATAGACTACAGAATGGAATGGGAAGATGATTTTCGTGAATTTGTGCTCGGTTTGGACGCCGTAAAGCCGGTGATTATCTGCGGCGATATGAATGTGGCAAAAGAAGAAATCGATTTGAAAAATCCGAAAAGCAACCGGGGTAACGCCGGATTTTCCGATCAGGAGAGAGATAAAATGCGTCAATTGCAGGCGGCAGGTTTTACAGATACTTTCCGCTATCTGTACCCTGACCTTGAAGGCGTTTACAGCTGGTGGTCCTACCGCTTTAATGCGCGGAAAAATAATGCGGGGTGGAGAATTGACTATTTTCTTGTCAGTGACCGTCTGAAAGATAAAATTAAAGCTGCGAACATTCATACGGATATTTTCGGCAGCGATCATTGTCCGGTGGAGCTGGAAATCGACCTGTAAAACAGACTGTTTTTCGGCGTCTTGGAGCAGAGGTTCTGTACACCTGCTGTCAAAGGCACAGAAAACAGGCAAATGCAGCAGAATATAAGTAAAAGAAAACATGTATCGTCTTATACCGTAAAGGGAGATTATACATGTTTTTGTATTTAACGGGTTAATATTTGAATTCTATGATGTATTTTGCATCATCCGACAAAGTAAACCACCTTATGGTATTCCTTTATTTAGGAATTGAAATTCGAATTTCAGGACATAATGGGGGCGAATTATCTGAATAATTTGGTATGCTGTTGGAAGTCGAAGGGATTTTCAGGGAAATGAATGGTTGGCATAGGACTTGCTTTTATTATATATAAATTTATATTCGCTGCTTAGGCAGGGAGCTCTTTTATAAGATGGGAGATAGGAGGAATCAATGAAGAAAAAAATCGTTAGTTTGTTTTTGATTTTGACCGTAGCACTGACTATGTGTATTGGCAGCAGTGGTTCTGCATTTGCGGGAGACCAGATGAATCGTGTAAATATGCAGGTGAAAGTAGATGAAGGTGAAGCAGTAACGATAAAAGCATATAATGCTTCATATAAATATAATACTTATATTTCCCTGAGAGATTTATGCAGTGTTTTGACAGGAACAGAAAAACAGATGAATTTACAGAAAGATGAAGAATCCGGAGATTATATTATAACTACGGGTCAGCCGTATATTCAGGCGGGCGGTGAAAATGAGCCGTTTGATGAAATGACGCCGGACAGTATTGGCATGACCACACCATATTTTATCATTGATGGCAGCAAACAGGAATACAGTGTTTATGAAACAGAAAACGATGTATATATGAAATTGCTGGATCTAGGACTGGTATTTGGACTGACTGTGGATTTACAGAACAGGGATTTACTGACAGTTGATACAAAACAACCTTTTAGAATTGATATTGATCATCTTGACGATAATGGTTATTTCAGTTTTCTTCATGGAGTGCTTCTTGGAAATGCGGATACAGGGGAGATACTTTACGGCTGTAAGGAAGATGTGAAAACGCAGATTGCAAGCACATCTAAATTAATGACTTATCTTTTAGTTCAGGAAGCGATTGAATCAGGAAAGTTGTCTTTGGACTCTAAAGTAAAACTTTCAGAAGCTGTAATTGAAGAAGCAAATTCTGAAGATTCTACATCAGTATTTAGAAATAATTTTAAATTAGGACAGGAAGTGTCTGTGCATGATTTGCTTGCAGGTATGTTATTGCCTTCTGCTAACGAATGTGCAACTGCGTTGGCTGAAGCTGTATCCGGCAGTGAAGAAAAATTCGTGGTAAAAATGAATAACAGAGCAAAGAAGCTGGGTCTTACGACTGCGGTTTTCTATAATCCGCATGGGTTACCGGACTATGATAAACATGCCGTTACTGCAAAACGGCAGAATTCCATGAGTGCGGAAGATATGTTCAAGCTGGTTACTTATCTTTTGGAAAACTATGAAGATGAATTGACTTATTTTACATCTAAAACATCCATCGACATTCCTACTGTTGGGGAAGGTGCTAAAGCAAATTGTACTTATTCTACATTGATTTACAATCTGGGTGTGACGGGCTTGAAAACCGGTACTACCAATCGTTCGGGAGCTTGCATTGTGACAGTAATTCCTGTGAAGAACGGTGGAAAAACACAGAATCTGGTATCAGTGCTTTTCGGCGCAGAAAATAATATGGAACGCTATGAAAAAAGTACAATGATGCTGAAATACGGACAGCAGTTTTATGCAGAGAAGAATGCTGTTACTGGAACAGTGCTGAAAGCGTCAGCTGTAGCTACTGCTAAGGGTATTAAAGTTTCATGGAAAAGAACCGGAAGCAAAGTGGACGGTTATCAGGTCTATCGTGCTGCTAAAAAGGGTGGAAAATATACAAAGATTGTAACCTCGCATAAGCTTTCTGCTTTAAATAAGAGTGTAAAGAAAGGAAAAACTTATTATTATAAGGTAAGAGGCTATAAAGATATCGATGGAAAAACTGTATATACTAAATGGTCTAATGTAATTACTAAAAAAGCGAAATAAGCAAGTTCAAGAATAAGAATTTAAAAAGACATAGAACCCTATGAGAATAGGATACTATGTCTTTTTGAATACAGAATTAAATGATACGGTTTATTTAATATACAGTCCGCCGATTTGTAAATCCCTGTCCAGAGAAAGTGTATAAGTTGCACTGCCGTTTTCGTAGACGCATTTTACGGTGCAGACTGCGTAATCCTGACCGAGAATTTTTTTCGGTGCTGCGGATATTCCTTTGAAACGGACGAATTCGCCCAGACTTGCAAGAACCGAGTCCAGCGTACTCTGCAGTTTTTCTCTGTCCATAGCTGTCTGCATCTTTTTGTTGAAGAGGCTGTAACAGCAGTTATATTCTTTTTTGTTCAGATTCAGAATAAAATTTCTTGCCGTTTTATAGACCGAATTTTTGTCAAAACCTTCCGGAAGCTTGTTTTCGCCTGCGCAGACCAGCAGAAGCAGAGCCATTGCCACAGGAACCATATAATATCTTTTTTTCATAACCATCACCTCTCTGATTCCCGATTTTACCGTTGCTAACATTATACCTTTAATCTATAATGTTAGCAAGAACAGAAGCGGGGGAGAAAACTTACATGTTTGTCATTTTTCTAATTTTTGCCGCAGCCGCGGCTTTTTTTCTGCAGTGGAGCAGAAAGTCTGTTGTAACAACAGAGTATTCTGTGGAGAGCGAGAGGATTCCGGCGGAGTTTGACGGTTTTCGTATTGTGCAGGTGTCCGATCTGCAGAGTGAATATTTCGGAAGAGGACAGAAAAATCTTCTGGAGAAAGTAAGGCGGGCAAACCCTGATATGATTGTTTTTACCGGAGATCTGGCAGACAGAAATCATACGGATTATCAGGCGAGCCTGACTGCAATAGAGGGACTTGTGCGGATTTCGCCGGTATACTATGTGAACGGAAATCATGAACTTGCGCTGGCGCAGGAAGAAATATCGCAAATGTACGATTTGATGAAGAGCGTCGGTGCGGTTTTGCTTTTTGATGAAACTGCTGTGATTGAGAAGAAGGGTGTTGCTTTACATCTGATGGGACTTTCTGAGGAAACTCTTTGCGAAAGCAAGCTCCGGGGGAGATTCGGCGCCGGGGGAGAAGCAGGAGCAGAAGGATGCATAGAGAAGAACGGAGCGGTCAAACTGGAAAGGAAAGTGCAGGAGACAGAGACGGAGAACGGAGAAGGTTCGGGCGCTGTCTTCGGTCGGAAAAAAATCAGCGATACGGATATTGATACATCGGTTATTACGGATAAGATGAAGGAACTTGAGGAGGGGTTTTCGCCGGAAGAATGTTTTTCAATTCTGCTTGTACATGAACCTCAGTTTTTGGAAACTTATGCCCGCGGGGGCTTTGACCTTATCTTTGCGGGCCATGCCCATGGCGGACAAATCAGACTGCCTTTTACGCAGGGACTTTTTGCGCCGGGTCAGGGAATTCTTCCGCCTTTGACGGCAGGGGTGCATACTTGCGGAAAAACGAAAATGGTAATCAGCCGGGGACTTGGAAACAGTACCTTCCCTTTTCGTCTTTTCAACCGTCCGGAAATCGTTTCCGTAAAACTGGTAAAGAAAGAAGTTTAGGGGGACGGTCGGCGGATGTTTTGTGGTAAAACAGATTACAAAATTGACATTTAATGTAATTTATGTTAATATATACTTGGGCTAGGCGGCAGGAAGGAGTGTGAAATGTCGGAGAGAAATATTACTTTTGAAATTAAAGAGCATTTAGGTGTTATTGCAGAATTTGACAACGGCTGGAATAAAGAACTAAATATTATCAGCTGGAACGGAAATACACCCAAGTATGATATCAGAGACTGGGATTCTCATCATGAACGGATGCGGAAGGGTGTTACACTGCATGAGGCGGAGTTTCGCAGACTGGTGGATTTATATCTGCACAACAACAGCCGAAAAGCTGTGGAGCTGGGACGCGGTCTGGAAGCGGAAAGAAAACAGCGGCGGAGAGAGCAGGCGGAAGCGCGGGGAAAAAACGGAGAGCCTGCAGATGCGGACTGTTTGACGGCAGACTGCGGTAGGCAGTGCGGCGGGCTTTACGCGGAGAACTGCGCCGGTGAAGAATTTTCGAAGAAGGACGAAGAAAATATACGGGAGTTTTGTAAAGCCGAAAGCGAAGGCGAAGCTGAAACCGAAACTGAAGAGGCGGAAGCTCTGAAAGCAGAGACCGATGTAACGGAAAAGGCTGCGGAAGCTGCTTTTGAAAAGGACGCGGATGAAGAGACGCGGGTTTTTGCGCCTGCAGCGGTGCCTTTTTAGAAGCGGGTTTTGTAAAGACGGGCACAGGAAAAGGAAGATCTGCATATGATATATCAAACTTGTAAAACAGGAGGTATATGATATGTCATGGTGCAACCATAACAGAGGCGGTATGGACGATAGTCTGCTGTTCTTCTTTTTATTACTGGTATTGCTGTTTTGTAATCCGGGAGCTTTCGGCTGCGGCAATAACTGCTGTGAAACCGAATGCTGCTGAGCGGTATAATGCGCAAGAGAGGGAATTATCCCTCTCTTGTGTTTCTGTCGAATAAAAAAGTAATTGCCCAGACGGCAGAAATACCGACAAGAGCATAGATGATTCTCGATATAATAAATAAGTCCGCGCCGAAAATACTGTCGACCAGATTGAACTTAAAAAAGCCGATGAGGCCCCAGTTGATTCCGCCGATAATCAGCAGAGCAAGAATCAGTTTTCTCATAAAATCACTCCTTTCTAATCGTATTTTTACCAATCGTGTTTATAATATCCGTCAAATGTGTTACAATGTGTTTACTCAGGCAGAATTGAGCCGTCCCCTTGCGCGCATCGTGATGAACAAAGGCAGGGCAGCCGGAATTTCGGAAAGGCTTTTTCCGATCGGTGCGGGACAGAGCGGAGTTATTTATTTTTAGAGATATTGTGAGGTATTGTGATGAGAATTGATTTGAAAACAGAACCCAGAGGGGATTTTGAGAAACTGGAGCTGCGCCGGGGTATTACAATAGAAGAGCTGTACAAAGAGCGTAAGGAGCAGCTGCCGTATACTGTGCTGGCTGCAAAAGTGGACAACCGGTTTGAAGATTTGACTTTTCGTTTGAAAAAAGACTGCCGGGTGGAACTTCTGGATATGCGGACGCAGGCTGCCAATCTGATTTACCAGTACAGCCTTTCGTTGATTTATCTGAAGGCCGTATCCGACTGTCTGGGTGATGTAGGTGTGGAAATTCAGAACTCCCTGAACAAGGGGATGTATACAGAAATAAAAGCGGGCCGCCCGATTACCGCAAAAGAAGTCAGGACCATAGAGAAGCGAATGCATGAAATCATAGAAGAAGATATTCCTTTCGTAAAAGAGATTGTTTCCCGTGAAGAAGCTATGCGTATTTTTGAAAAGGAAGGCCGCGTTGACAAGCAGAAGATTATGAACGAAGCCTTAAATCTGAAAAAGGTGAAGTTCTATTCCTTAGGTGGCGTTCGGGATTTCTTTTACGGTTTGATGGTTCCGTCTTCCGGTTATATCGAGCATTTCCAGCTTATGAAATACCGCCGCGGTGTGCTGGTCAGATTTCCTCACCCGTCAAACCCCGCCCAAATTCCCGAATATACGGATGAGAAAAAAATGTATCAGGCGTTCGGTGAGCAGACAAAATGGGATCAGCTGCTTGGGGTTAACTATGTATCGGATCTGAATGAAAAGATTGAGAACGGACAGTACAGAGAACTGATTCAGATTTCGGAGGCGCTGCACGAGAAGAAAATTGCGGAAATTGCAGATATGATAAAAAAGCAGCATAAACGGATTATTCTGATTGCAGGTCCGTCTTCTTCCGGAAAGACTACTTTTGCAAGGCGTCTGTGCATTCAGCTGAAGGTGAACGGACTGTCGCCTCTTTATATGGGAACAGACGATTATTTTGTCGAGAGAGAACATACGCCTCTTGATGAACATGGCGAACCGGATTTTGAGAATCTGCAGGCGCTGGACATTGATCTGTTTAACAGTAATATGAATGGGCTGCTGTCAGGCGAAACCGTTGATTTGCCGACCTTTAATTTTATGACGGGACATAAGGAATACGGAGACAGAATCACATCGGTCAAACCGTCGCAGCCTATCGTAATCGAAGGGATTCATGCGCTGAACGAAGAGCTTACCTCCCGCATTTCGAAAGAAGAGAAGTTCAAAATATACATCAGTCCTCTGACGCAGCTTAATATCGATGCGCATAACAGGATTCCGACGACGGATGAAAGAATGCTGCGGCGTATGGTGCGGGATAATCTTTATCGCGGGCACAATGCTCAGAGCACAATTGCAAGCTGGCCTAAAGTCAGGGCAGGTGAAGACCGCAATATTTTTCCTTACAGCAGTGAGGCGGATGTTCTTTTTAATTCGTATCATGTTTATGAGATTGCGGTTTTGAAAAAATATGCGGAGCCTCTGCTGATGCAGATTTCGCCGGAAGAAGCGGAGTATGCGGAAGCGGTTCGTATGCTGAAATTCCTGAGATTTTTCAGAACTATAGAAGATGATGAGATTATTGTGAACAATTCTATTATCCGCGAGTTCATCGGCGGAAGTATTTTTGTGAATTAGATTCTTCAAAATAAGATTTTATCATTTGAGTCTTTGGATTGAACTTTGTAATTTGATTTATATATTTTAGATTTGGAAAGGAACTTTGAAGTTATGGCAGCAATTACTGTGGTTGGGGGCATCAACATCGATATTGAAGGGAGCCCTTATGCGTCGTTAATTCGGGAGGATTCCAATCCGGGCAGAGTAATGCAGGCATTTGGAGGTGTCGGAAGAAATATTGTTGAAAATTTAGTCCGGCTGGGAGCGGATACGGCAATGCTGTCTCTGACCGGAGACGATTTTATGGGACGCAGTGCAAAGGAGCAGCTTGCTTTTCTGGGCGCAGATGTGAGTCATGTGATTTCTGTTGAAGGCGAAAGTACCGGAATGTATCTTTCGATTCTCAACGAAAAAAATGATATGGAGCTTGCGATTTGCAATATGGATATTCTGGAGCGGATCACGCCGGAATTTCTTTCGGATAAAATGGATTTTCTGAATGATTCTTCTATTGTGGGAATCGACTGTAATCTGAAGAAGGAAACGCTGGACTATATAACGGCAAGATGCAGCGCGCCTTTGTTTTTAGATCCGGTATCTGTTTCAAAAGCAGACAGAGTAAGGGAATTTATCGGTCGTTTTCATATTATTAAACCTAACAGGCTCGAGGCTGAATTGCTCAGCGGTATAAAAATTACCGATGATGAATCTCTGGCTAAAGCAGGGGAATGGTTTTGCCGTCAGGGCACGGCGAAGGTATTTATCAGTCTGGGAGAACGGGGCGCTTATTATAAAACGGCTCATGAAGAGGGTGTGGTCGGCACAAAGCCGGTCAGACTGGTCAGTGCCACCGGTGCCGGAGATGCCTTTTCAGCGGCGCTTTTGATGGGACATGTAATGGGGCTTTCAGCAGAAGAAACCGTTCGTATGGGAATTGCCTGTTCTTCGATTGCCATGGAGGCGAGAACTGCGGTAAATTCTGCTATGTCTATGGAGGAAGTAAGACGCCGGATGTAAATTGAGCTGCCGGTAGATGCGCAGACTGTAAAGACCTGCGGAAGCATGGGCGGCGGGTCTTGGCGGAGGCATAGGCTGTAAAGTTCGGAGTTTGTGCCGAGGCTTTGAAAACATAAATATTTTACGCATAATTAAAAAAGAATGCTGTGTAAATGCGATAGTTCTGCATTAGCACAGCATTTTTTTTTATGCGGCGGTGTACCGGATGTTATTTACGAAACTTCCGAACGGCGCCCGCAATTTTTCTTTACAGTTCTGCTTTCCAGAAACCGTGCAGGTTGCAGTATTCGTAAGCTGCAACTGCTTTTTCTCCGTCTGCAAGAACGAATTCTGCTTCCGGTTTTCCGACAGGATCCAGATTCTTTCTCTGCACACCTTTGTCGGTTTCAAGAATGATGAAAGAAATGTGATGTTCTTCTGTCATCGGATGTTCAACACTGCCCACTTTTACAACAACTTTGTTTCCGTCAGCTTCTGCAACCGGAACATGCTTTTCGCCTGCGGCGTCTGTGGTATTAGGTTCCAGAAGATCCATCTTCTGACCGCAACATACAACATTAACACCTTTATCTTCTACCATTTCTACAATATTTCCGCAATGTGCGCATTTGTATAATTTTACCATAATAGTTTACCTCCGAATTTCTTTGTTAGGTAAAGTATACCACAATAAAATAAAAACAAAACAGGAAAATGAAAAAGACAGAAAACTTTCGGCTGCATTTCAAGCTGTTATGCCCGAAGGACCGGTATATTTGAGGTATGTTGTTCAAATCCGGTGTTACGCAAAGCCTGTGCCGCTTAAAGCAGGCTGCCTGACGGGATGAAGAACGAAAGTTTGATTGGGCTTCTTATTTTTTTAAATTTGTGTGACATTCGAGGCTTCTGAAAGGTATACTATATGAAATGCATTTCAGAGAAGAAGGAGCAGAGTGTGGAATTCAGAATAGAAGATGCTTTTGAAAAGTATAAGAATCGCGTTTTTGCTGTCGGATTCAGCCATTTTAAGAACAGCACGGATGCAGACGATATTGTGCAGGAAACATTTTACCGGCTGTACAGGCGCGGCAGCGAATTTGAGAGTGAAGAACACTTGAGAAACTGGCTGATGCGCGTAGCCGTCAATGAGTGCAGACGGGTTGCGGTTTCGGGCTGGCTGCGCCGGCGTGAATCCATCGAAGACTATGCGGAAAAGCTGGCTTTTGAGGAGCCGCAGGAGAGCGAGGTGTTTCTGGCGGTCATGAGCCTGCCGAGAAAGTACAGGACGGTAATTCATCTGTACTATTATGAGGGATATTCTGCGGCAGAAATCGGGGAATTGATGGATTTAAGTACAACTGCAGTAACAACCCGCCTGCTTCGGGGAAGAAAACAGCTGAAAGAGAAACTGTTGGAGGTGTGGAAAGATGAATAACAGACAGCTTTATCAGAGGTCTTTTTCGAAACTGAAAGCCACAGACGGCGTAACAATGGAGGACATAAAAATGAGACAGAGAGGAAAAAATATGCGTTGCAGAAGAAGTGTGTTGGTGCTGAGTGCAGTGCTGACTTTGCTGATGGCGGTCAGCGCCGTAGCTTACGCGGTGACGGAGGGCAGAATTGTAGAAAACCTTAAAGTGTTCCTCGGCGGCAGGGAATGTGTTTCTGTAGTGACAGAAAACGAAGACGGAACCTACCGTATACATATTGGGGAAGACGGCAGATGATGAGGCAGGGAAGCAGGAAATAAAAGATTGTGCGTAAGTTCGGAAGGGACTGCCCGCGCTAACGGAAAATCACCGTTGGTGCGTACAGTTTCTTTCATTTTTACCGAAATTTTCTCGTAATACGTCTTTGCAAAATTTTTAAAAAAGCAGTTGACAAATAAAAGCAGAAGAAATATAATAATGATAACCATTATTACTTAATGAAGAAATCGAGAATAAATTCTGCTGAGTAATGACGGGCGATAACAGATAAAGAGATTAAAGGAGTTCATATGAGATACTCAAAGCAGAGGGAGCTGATTTTAGATATTGTCAGATCCAATGCGGTGCATCCGACTGCAGAGTGGGTTTATGAACATGCCCGGAAAGTTATGCCGATCGGTATCGCAACCGTATACCGCAATCTGAATCAGCTTGCCGATGCCGGATTGATCAGATGTATTCCGTCGCCTGACGGAGCAGAGCGTTATGACGGCAGAACGGACTGTCACTATCATATGAAATGCAGACAATGCGGCAGACTGTTCGATCTGAAAGAGAAAGGAGCGGAAAGCCGGGTCTGTATGGAGAAACTGATTGATGATTTATTCTGCATAGAAGCTGTGGATATACAGATCAGTACGGCTTTGCTGGAAGGTGTGTGCAGCGAGTGCGCTGCCGAAAACCAAGTTAAACCCAAGTGATGTGAAACTGAAAAAACGGAGGAGTAAAATGAAAGATTTAAAAGGAACAAAGACACTGGAAAATTTAATGACTGCTTTTGCGGGAGAATCCCAGGCAAGAAATAAGTATACCTATTATGCTTCCAAGGCTAAGAAGGAAGGTTATGTACAGATTTCCAGAATTTTTGAAGAAACCGCAGCCAACGAAAAGGAGCATGCGGAACTGTGGTTCAAGCTGGCTGAAGGAATCGGAACAACAGAGGAGAATCTGCTGGCTGCTGCTGCGGGAGAGAATTACGAATGGACGGATATGTATGCGGAAATGGCGAAGACTGCCGATGAAGAAGGCTTCCCTGAAATCGCAGAGCAGATGAGGGGCGTTGCCGCTGTGGAAAAAGAACACGAAGAAAGATACAGAAAGCTGGCTCAGAATATAAAAGAGGGTAAAGTTTTCGCAAGAGACACGGAGGTTCTGTGGCAGTGCAGCAACTGCGGACACCAGGTAGTTGCAAAAGAAGCTCCTTCCGTATGCCCGGTATGTGCACATCCGCAGGCATACTTCCAGATTAAAGCGGAGAATTATTAAAAAGATACAGTAGTTATATTTCCGGGGGTTCGGTAATATAGCGTCAGAAGAACATAAGGAGAGGGTCGGAACCTGTGAAGCGTATCGCAGGTTCTGCCCTTTCTTTTTATATATAGGAAATATGACTTTTGATATTTGCGGAATATCAGAAGAGTCTGCGTGTCGGTGGGAAAATACCCTCAATGGGACAGCGCTTCGGCCGGCGGCAAAGCTCTTTTGGCGGCACATTTTGTCATAGGGCAGGTTTTGCTTTCCTATTTGTTTTTCGGAGAAAATTTAAAAAATTTCTGATTTCAGCGCCAAAACAGACAGCGGCTTACCCAAAAAGAAAACGCCAGGGTACGTGTATAAGGAATCGTATCTATAGCCGTTGCAAACACTATATCGGCATCGTAAAAAATCTTTAAAAACTCTTGATTTTTTTATAAAAAAACACTTGCATTCTTTGACAACCTAATATATAATTAAAAGGCTTGCTTAAGGCGATGAAGTAGGAAGTTGCGGAGCTATCCGGTAATTTCTACGGAGAATTGTCCTCACGAGATGGGGGCGAAGGTGTTCGCCGGCTTTTATTCTGTGTTAAAAATTAAGAAACGCACGGAGCCGTGTGCAAAGTAAGCAATTCCACCGCACATGGAAAAGAAGCGGGAAATTGACGGGGTTTCAGCGGTCGCTCCACTGAAAGCCGCGCCAGAAAGAACCCCTTGTACAAGCATAGCGAAAACAGTACAGAAAATTTTTTAGGAGGAAAAAATGAGCGAATTACAGAAAATCAGAATCAAACTGAAGGCCTATGACCATGCGTTATTAGACCAGTCCGCAGCGAAAATCGTGGAAACTGCCAAGAAGACAGGCGCAGATGTTTCCGGTCCGATTCCGCTTCCGACAGAAAAAGAAGTCGTAACAATCTTGAGAGCGGTTCACAAGTACAAGGACAGCAGAGAGCAGTTCGAACAGAGAACTCACAAGAGACTGATCGACATCACAAACGCTACACTGCAGACAACAGATGCTTTAACCAAGCTTGACTTACCTGCAGGCGTAGACATCGAAATCAAGTTATAAGGGACTTTCCCTTAGTAAGAACGCATGAGAGGATAGCCGAAGCCGTCCTGTGTTGGCAAGGCGCGTCAAACCAGAGCGTTCCAATGTAAGAGAAAAGGAGAAACAATATGAAAGCGATTTTAGGCAAGAAAATCGGTATGACACAGATTTTCGCAGAAACAGGAGAAGTAATTCCTGTAACAGTTATCGAAGCCGGTCCTGAAGTTGTAACTCAGATCAAGACAGTTGAAACTGACGGTTACAATGCAGTACAGGTTGCATTCGAAGATCAGAAGGCACACAGAGTAAACAAGCCGCTGACAGGTCACTTTGCAAAGAGCGGCGCAGCTCCTAAGAAGTATCTGACAGAGTTCAGAACAGAAGAAGGCGAAACTTACGAACTGGGTCAGGAAATCACAGTTGCTGACTTCGAAGAAGGCGCTAAGCTGGATGTAACCGGAACTTCCAAAGGTAAAGGAACTCAGGGCAACATCAAGAGACACGGACACCACAGAGGACCGATGACTCACGGCTCCAAGCACAAGAGACTGGCAGGCGCTCTGGCAGCAGGTACTTATCCTTCCAGAGTATTCAAGGGCAATGCAGGTCCCGGCAGAATGGGACGCGAAACTGTTACAGTTCAGAATGTAGTTTTAGTAAAAGTTGACACCGACAGAAATCTGATGCTGGTTAAGGGTGCAATCCCGGGCGGCAAAGGAAGCCTCGTAAGAGTTCAGAACGCTGTTAAGTGTCAGGACAAATAAATAGACTTCAGAAAGGAGGAAGCACGAAATGGCAAAAGTAACAATGCTTAACATGGCCGGAGCTGAAGCCGGAACAATTGAGCTGAAAGACGAAATTTTCGGAATTGAACCGAACGAAAACGCTGTTCACGCAGTAGTTGTGAACTATCTGGCAAATCAGAGACAGGGCACTCAGTCCGCAAAGACCAGAGGCGAAGTCAGAGGAGGCGGAAGAAAGCCTTTCAGACAGAAGGGAACAGGTCGTCACAGACAGGGTTCCACAACTGACCCTTCACAGGTTGGAGGCGGTATCGCTTTCGCACCGAAGCCAAGAGATTACAGATATGCAGTACCTAAGAAGTTAAAGAGACTGGCTCTGAAGTCCGCTCTTTCCGCAAAGGTATTAGATAAAGAAATCATCGTATTAGACGAACTGAAATTTGATGCTCCTAAAACTAAGGAAATGGTAAAGGTTCTGGAGAACATCAAGGCTGGTAAAAAAGCTTTAATCGTTACAGCTGAAAAGGACGAAAACGTAGTTCGTTCCGCAGCTAATATCCCGGGAGTAAGAACTGCTCTTGTAGGAACTATGAACGTTTACGAAATCGTAAACCACAACAGCTTCATCGTAACAAAAGAAGCGATTGAAAAAATTGAGGAGGTGTACTTATAATGAGAAGCGCATACGACGTAATTATCAAGCCGGTTATCTCCGAACAGAGCATGGATCAGGCACAGGAAAAAAAGTACACATTCAAAGTTGCAACAGACGCTAACAAGACTCAGGTTAAATTAGCAGTTGAAGAAATCTTTGGTGTTGAAGTTAAGAAAGTTAACATCATGAACATTGACGGTAAAATCAAGAGAATGGGAAGAACCATGGGCAGAACAGCAGGCTATAAGAAAGCAATCGTAACCCTGACTGACGCAAGCAAAGAAATCGAGTTCTTCCAGGGTCTCTAATATAGGAGGTAGCTACGAATGGGAATTAAAAAATATAAACCAACGACTCCTGGACAGAGAGGCATGACGGTTTCTACTTTCGAAGAAATCACAGCGAAAACGCCTGAGAAATCTTTGACAGTCACTCTGAAAAAGCACGCAGGAAGAAATGTTAGAGGTAAGATCACCGTTAGACACAGAGGCGGCGGCACAAGACCTAAATACAGAATCATCGACTTCAAGAGAAACAAGGACGATATTCCGGCAACTGTAAAGACCATCGAATACGATCCGAACAGAAGTGCAAACATTGCGCTGCTGGTTTACGCAGACGGTGAAAAGAGATACATCATCGCTCCTGAAAAGCTCAAGGTCGGAGATGTAATTTACTCCGGTCCGGAAGCTGACATCAAAGTCGGAAACGCACTTCCGATTGCCAACATTCCGGTTGGTACTATGATTCACAACATCGAATTAAAGCCGGGCAAAGGCGGACAGCTGGCAAGATCCGCAGGAAACGCCGCACAGCTGATGGCGAAAGAAGATAAATACGCACAGGTAAGACTTCCTTCCGGAGAAGTTAGAAAAGTTCTGATTCAGTGCAGAGCCACCATCGGAGAAGTGGGCAACGCTGACCACGCAAACATCCAGATCGGTAAAGCAGGCAGAAAGAGACATATGGGCTGGAGACCTACCGTAAGAGGTTCCGTTATGAACCCGAATGACCACCCACACGGCGGTGGTGAAGGCAGATCCCCGATCGGCCGTAAGAGCCCTGTTACACCTTGGGGTAAACCTGCTCTTGGCTACAAGACAAGAAAGAAGAACAAGGCTTCAAATCAGTATATCGTAAAGAGAAGAAATGAGAAATAAGGAAGGAGCACGGATAAATGAGTAGATCACTTAAAAAAGGTCCTTTCGTAGAGGTTAAGCTTCTGAGAGCTATCGAAGCAATGAACGAAGCAAACGAAAAGAAAGTTATCAAGACCTGGTCCAGACCGTCTACAATTTTCCCTCAGATGGTAGGCCACACGATTGCAGTCCATGATGGAAGAAAACATGTTCCTGTATATATTACAGAAGATATGGTAGGACATAAACTTGGAGAATTTGCTCCAACCAGAACTTACAAAGGTCATGCTGCAGACAAGTCATCTAAAGTAAGATAAGAAAAGGAGATAGAAAATGGAAGCAAAAGCAGTTGCAAAATATGTCAGAATGTCTCCTATCAAGCTGAAGCCGGTAACTGACCTGGTTAGAGGCAAGGACTTAAACGAGGCATTGACAATTCTGAAATTCACACCGGGAAAAGGTGCGGAAATCGTGGAAAAGGTTGTTAAATCAGCTGCAGCAAACGCAGAAAACAACTTTGATATGAATCCGGATAATTTATATGTTGCAGAAGTATATGCTCATCAGGGCCCTACAATGAAAAGATGGAGAGCCGGTTCACAAGGTAGAGCATCAATCATTCTGAAGAGATCCAGCCATGTAGGCGTGACTCTGAAGGAAAGAGATTAAGATAGGAGGTTCATTGAATGGGTCAGAAAGTAAGTCCGCACGGATTAAGAGTGGGCGTAATCAAAGACTGGAATTCCAAATGGTATGCAGACAAAAATAACTTTGCAGACATGCTGGTTGAAGATAATAAAGTCAGAGAATATGTTAAGAAAAAATTATACGCTGCAGGCGTTTCCAAGGTTTTAATCGAAAGAGCCGCAGAAAACAAGATCAGAGTCATCGTACTGACTGCAAGACCGGGTATGGTAATCGGAAGAGCAGGAAACGGTGTTGATGAACTGAAAGCTGCTCTGGTTAAAATGACTAAGAAGGAAGTGGAAATTTCCATCGAAGAAGTCAGAAGAACCGAACTGGACGCACAGCTGACAGCAGAAAGCATTGCACAGGCTCTGGAAAGAAGAGTATCCTTCAGAAGAGCTATGAAGCAGGCAATCGGCAGAACTATGAAAGCAAATGCAAAAGGTATCAAAGTTCTGTGCTCCGGCAGACTGGGCGGCGCTGAAATCGCAAGAAGCGAAAAATACAGCGAAGGTAATGTTCCTCTTCACACTTTAAGAGCTGACATTGACTATGGTTTTGCGGAAGCAGACACCACTTACGGTAAAATCGGCGTTAAAGTATGGATCAACCACGGCGAAATTTTAGACGGTGGATTACAGAGCCCGGTTCGCGAAGAAAAGCGTGAAAAGAGAGAAAGAAGAGGCAGAAAAGACGGCGACAGAAGAAGAAATGACAGAAACGGTCGCGGTGACAGAAGAAGAAATGACAGAAACGGTCGTCCGGAAGCCCCTAAGGCAGTAAACCCAAGAGTCAGAAAGACTCCGAAAGCAGAAGAACCGAAGGTGGAAGCAGCAGTAGAAGCTGTTGAAACCACTGAAGAATAAGCCATAGAGAAAGGAGGAACAAAGCCATGTTAATGCCAAAGCGCGTTAAACACAGAAGAGTTCACAGAGGTAGAATGAAAGGCGTAGCAACCAAAGGTAATACAATTACTTACGGTGCATACGGTCTTGTATCACAGGAATGTGGTTGGATCACCTCCAATCAGATTGAAGCGGCTCGTATTGCGATGACCCGTTCCATCAAAAGAGGTGGTAAAGTATATATCAAAATTTTCCCGCACAAATCAGTAACTAAGAAACCTGCTGAAGTAAGAATGGGTTCCGGTAAAGGTGCTCCTGAATACTGGGTAGCAGTTGTTAAACCTGGCAGAGTAATGTTTGAGATTGAAGGGGTAACAGAAGAGCAGGCAAGAGAAGCGATGAGACTTGCTATGCACAAGTTGCCTGTTAAATGTAAGTTTGCCATCAAGGAAAATGTAGCAGAGGGTGGTGAAGCATAATGGAATTGAAGAAAATGAGAGAAATGACAGAAATCGAGCTCACCGGCGAGCTGGAAAAGATGAAAAAAGAACTGTTCAACTTAAGATTCCAGCATGTGACAGGTCAGCTTGAAAACCCTGTTAAAATGAGAGAAGTAAAAAGAGACATTGCGAGAGTAAAAACTATCATAAGAGAAAAAGAACTGGAAAAGGTTCAGGCTTAAGAAAGGAGGATGTGAATTATGGCAGTTGAAAGAAACAGAAGAAAGACTAAAGTCGGCATCGTGGTAAGCGATAAGATGGATAAGACTGTAGTTGTTGCAATCGAAGACTTCGTAAGACATTCCCTTTACGGTAAAGCCGTTAAGAGAACCAAGAAGGTGAAGGCTCACGATGAGAACAACGAATGCCAGATCGGCGATAAAGTTAGAATTATGGAAACAAGACCTCTGTCCAAGGACAAGAGATGGAGACTTGTAAACATCGTAGAGAAAGTTAAATAAGGAGGCACCAGATCATGATTCAGACAGAAACAAGATTAAGAGTTGCTGACAATTCAGGTGCAAAAGAACTTTTATGTATCCGTATTCTGGGCGGTACTTCCCGTCAGTATGCGAATATCGGTGATGTAATCGTTTGTGCTGTTAAAGAAGCAACACCAGGCGGCGTCGTAAAAAAAGGCGATGTTGTTAAGGCTGTAGTAGTAAGAACCAAGAAGGGCGCAAGAAGAGCTGACGGCTCCTATGTGAAATTCGACCAGAACGCTGCGGTAATCATTAAAGATAAAGAAGACAAGAGTCCGGTAGGAACCCGTATCTTCGGACCGGTTGCAAGAGAGCTCAGAGATAAGGGCTTTATGAAGATTGTGTCCTTGGCACCGGAAGTACTGTAGGGAGGTGTTAACAAGATGCGTATAAAAAAAGACGACACAGTAATCGTAATTACTGGTAAAGATAAAGGCAAAACAGGCAAAGTCCTGAGAGCAATGCCGAAAGAAAACAGAGTAGTCGTTGAAGGTGTGAACATTCAGACAAAGCACCAGAAGCAGACAAGAACCGAAAAGGCTGAAATCAAGCACCTTGAAGGACCTATCGATGCTTCCAATGTAATGTTCTACGACACGAAGGCAAAAGAAGCAGTAAAAATCGGTTATAAAGTTGACGGCGGCAAGAAAGTCAGAGTCAACAGAAAAACCGGCGCTGTAATTGACTAAGAAAGGAGGAGACGATTTTGACAGCAAGATTAAGAGAAACTTATAAAGAAAAAGTATTCCCGGCTTTACAGGAAAAGTTCCAGTACAAAAATGTAATGGAAGTACCTAAACTTGTAAAGGTTACTATAAATATGGGTCTTGGCGAAGCAAAAGAAAATGCTAAGATTCTGGAAACCGCAGTGAAAGAACTGGGTTTAATCAGCGGTCAGAGACCTGTAACAACAAAAGCTAAGAAGTCCATCGCAAACTTCAAAGTAAGACAGGGCATGCCGGTTGGAGCAAAAGTTACCCTGAGAGGAGACAACATGTACGAATTTGTTGACAAATTCTTCAATATCTCTCTTCCAAGAGTAAGAGACTTCAAGGGTGTCAGCAAGAATTCCTTCGACGGAAGAGGAAACTATTCCATGGGTATCAAGGAACAGCTCATTTTCCCGGAAATCAACTATGATGATGTTGACACAATCAAAGGTATGAACATTGTATTTACAACTACGGCTAAGACTGACGAAGAAGCTGCAGCTCTGCTGGAACTTCTGGGTATGCCGTTTGAGAAGTAAGATAGGAGGACAAGATGGCTAAAACATCTCTCAAAGTAAAGCAGCAGAGAAAACCGAAGTACTCCACTCGCGCATACACAAGATGCAGACTGTGTGGAAGACCTCACTCTGTATTAAAGAAATACGGCATCTGCCGTATCTGCTTCAGAGAACTTGCTTACAAAGGTGAAATCCCGGGCGTAAGAAAAGCAAGCTGGTAAAAAGTAATTAAGAATTCGTTAAATCAGTGCGAAGGCGAAGCCGGTAAGCCGTAATATATGTCTATTTGATAGAGTCTTTGGCGGTAAATTCCAAGCCAAAACAAGTTTTGGGGAATTCTCGCACGAGACCTACCAACGATTTGTTTCACAAATCGGGTTAGGGCTTCGAACCGCGCAAGAGAAAAGGAGATATACTGTAATGACAATGACAGATCCGATAGCAGATATGCTGACAAGAATCAGAAATGCCAATACTGTAGGTCACGAAACCGTAGAAATCCCTGCGTCAAAAATCAAAAGATCCATCGCAGAGATCTTACTGGAAGAGGGCTACATCAATGGATTCGAAGTTATCGAAGACAACAAGCAGGGCATCATCAAAGTACAGATGAAGTACGGTGCAAACAAAGAAAGAGTTATCACTGGAATTAAGAAGATTTCAAAGCCTGGTCTGAAAGTTTACGCTAAGGCTAACGAAGTACCTAAGGTACTGGGCGGTCTGGGTATCGCCATCGTTTCCACTTCCAAAGGCGTAATCAGCGACAAGAAAGCAAGAGAGCTGGGAGTTGGCGGCGAAGTAATCTGTTATGTATGGTAATAGGAGGTAATTGAAATGTCAAGAATAGGTAATAGACCTGTTGCACTTCCTGCCGGCGTAGAGGTTACTGTAGATGCAAACAACTTAGTAACTGTAAAAGGCCCGAAGGGTCAGCTGCAGGAACAGGTAAGCAAGTTAATCAACATAGAAGTAAAAGAAAACGAAATTTTATTCACCAGAAATTCCGATGCAAGAGAACACAGATCTCAGCACGGTCTGGCAAGAACTCTGGTAAACAATATGGTAGTCGGCGTAACAGAAGGTTACGAAAAGAAACTCCAGTTAGTAGGTGTCGGCTACAGAGCAGAGAAAAAAGGCAAAACTCTGGTTATGAACTTAGGATTCTCCCATCCTGTAGAAATGGAAGACCCTGAAGGCATCACAACAGAAGTTCCAGATGCAACAACCGTTATCGTAAAGGGTATCGACAAAGCGCTGATCGGAAACTATGCTGCTAACATCAGAGCATGGAGACAGCCTGAACCGTACAAAGGCAAGGGTATTAAGTACGACGGCGAAGTTATCCGCAGAAAAGAAGGAAAAGCTGGAGCTAAATAAAGAAAGGAGTGAAGTAAAATGGCAAAAGAAAGCAGAAACGACAGACGCGTCAAGAGACACGAAAGAGTCAGAAAAAATTTATCCGGAACTCCTGAGAAACCTAGACTTTGCGTTTACAGATCTAATAAGAATATTTCCTGTCAGATTATCGATGACGTAAACAAGGTTACATTAGCTTCCGCATCTTCCTTAGACAAAGAACTGAAAGCTGAAATCGGTTACGGCGGAAACAAGGAAGCTGCAAAGAAAGTCGGTGAAGCAATCGCAAAGAGAGCACTGGCAAAAGGAATTGAAGTTGTTGCTTTTGACAGAGGCGGATTCCTGTATCACGGAAGAGTAAAGGAATTAGCTGACGGCGCTCGCGAAGGCGGATTAAAATTCTAACAGGAGGAGATAAGGAATGCGTAATATCATTGATGCATCCAAGCTGGACTTAAAAGAAACTATCGTCAACATCAGACGCGTAGCCAAGACTGTTAAGGGCGGTAGAAACATGAGATTCAGCGTTACAGTAGTTGTCGGCGACGGCAACGGCTACGTAGGCGTTGGTCTTGGAAAAGCGCAGGAAATTCCTGAAGCGGTAAGAAAAGCAACAGAAGATGCAAAGAAGAATTTAATATATGTTCCGACTGTAGGAACAACTATACCACACAGAAACATCGGTGTTTTCGGCGCAGGCAGAGTATTACTGATGCCGGCTGCACAGGGTACCGGAGTTATCGCAGGTTCATCTGTAAGAACAGTACTGGAAGCTGCAGGTATCAAGGATGTCAGAGCGAAGTCCATCGGTTCCAGCAACACTGGAAATATGGCTTACGCAACTTTAGAAGGTCTTAAGAGCCTGATGACTGTTGAAAAGGTTGCAAAACTCAGAGGCAAAAAGCCTGAAGAAATCTTAGGATAAGGAGGAAGTACAATATGGCTATGTTAAAAATCACATTAACAAAAAGTACAATCGGCGCTTCCCCTAAGCAGAGAAAAGTTGTTGAAGCTTTAGGACTGAAGAAGATGCATAAAAGCGTCGAACTGGCTGACACACCTGCAACTCGCGGGGCTGTAGCAAAGGTAGCGCATCTTGTTACTGTAGAAGAACTGTAGGATAGGAGGTGCAAGGTATAATGAAACTGCATGAATTAAGAGCGGCAGAAGGTTCCACAAAAAACCGCAAGAGAAGAGGTCGTGGTACTGCTACCGGCCAGGGTAAAACCGGCGGCAGAGGTATGAACGGCCAGAAATCCAGAAGCGGCGGCGGAGTCAGACTGGGCTTCGAAGGCGGCCAGATGCCACTTTACAGAAGACTGCCGAAGAGAGGATTCAACAACATCTTCGGTACTGAATATACAATTGTAAATGTAGAACAGCTGAATAAGTTTGAAGCAGGCACAGAAGTTACACCGGCTTTACTGGAAGAAGCAGGAATGGTAAAGCAGGTTAAGGACGGCATCAAGGTTCTCGGAAACGGAACTCTGAACAATGCCATCACTGTGAAAGCTCACAAATTCACCAAGTCTGCAATCGAAAAAATTGAAGCGGCCGGAGGAAAGGCAGAGGTGATTTAAAATGGAGATGCTTAAAACTATTTCACACGCCTTTAAAGTCGCTGAAATAAGAAGCAAAATGATTTTCACCCTGCTGATGCTGGTGGTTTTCAGAATCGGTTCCAACATTCCTGTTCCGGGAATCAACCGTTCTGCTCTGGCGCAGGTGTTTACAGGTGAAACCGGATTGTTCGATTTATTCGACCTGTTTTCCGGCGGTTCTTTCAGCCAGTTCACCATTTTTGCTTTAAGTATTACACCATATATTACAGCTTCCATCATTATCCAGCTTTTGACCATGGCTTTCCCTTATTTTGAAAGACTGGCAAAAGAGGGACAGGAAGGAAGAAAAAAGATGGCTCAGATTACTCGTTATCTGACCATCGTACTCGCTCTGGTGCAGGCTTTCGGCCTGACCATCGGTCTGTTCAGACAGGCAGTAATCGACCAGACATGGTTTTCTTTTGCAGTAATCATTCTGGTGCTGACAGCAGGTACCGCATTCCTGATGTGGCTTGGTGAACAGATTAACGATAAAGGTATCGGAAACGGTATCTCCCTGATTATCTTCGGCGGCATTGTTGCAAGAATTCCGACCGGAATCCGCAGCATGTGGACACAGTACAGTGACGGTAAGCTTTCCATCGTTACACTGCTGCTGTTCCTGATCTTCGCTGTTGTTGTAATCCTGGGCATCATCGAAGTACAGCAGGGCACCAGAAGAATTCCGGTGCAGTATGCAAAGAGAGTAGTGGGAAGAAAGATGTACGGCGGTCAGTCTACACATATTCCTCTCAAGGTAAACCAGGCAGGCGTAATTCCTGTAATCTTTGCACTGTCCATTCTGCAGTTCCCGCTGACAATTACCTATTTCTTCCCGGGCACAGCGTTCACGGAATTTGTGACAAAATGGCTGTCTCCGGCAGGAAATCCGGGTGTATGGGTATATGCGGTATTCAATGTACTGCTGATTATATTCTTTAACTACTTCTATACTGCAGTTACTTTCAATCCGATGGAAGTAGCGCAGAATATGAAGGCAAACGGCGGCTTTATTCCGGGAATCAGACCGGGTAAAGCTACTGTGGAATATCTGAGCAAAGTAATGTCCAGAATTTCCTTTGTAGGAGCTATTTTCCTGGCAGTAATTGCAACTCTGCCTACCATTGTCAGCCAGCTGACAGGTATGAACATCCACTTCGGCGGAACTTCTCTGCTGATTGCGGTAGGTGTTGCACTTGACACTATGAAACAACTTGAAAATCAGATGGTTATGAGAAACTATCAGGGATTTTTGAAATAAGAGGAGATGAGCAAATGCTTAGAACAGTTTTGTTAGGCCCTCCGGGAGCCGGTAAGGGTACACAGGCAGTAAAAATCGTGGAGAAATATAATATTCCGCATATTTCAACAGGTGATATCTTCAGAGAAAACATTAAGAACGGCACTGAACTGGGAAAGAAAGCTAAGTCGTATATGGACAGAGGCGAATTGGTTCCCGATGATCTGGTAATCGATCTGGCAACCGACAGACTCCTGGCAGACGACTGCAAAAACGGTTTCCTTCTGGACGGTTTTCCGAGAACTGTTTATCAGGCAGAAAAGCTGGATGAGTTTCTTAAGGCTCACGGCCAGCAGCTTGATAAGGTCATCGATATCGAAGTTGAAAAGGAAGAACTGATTACAAGATTAACAGGAAGAAGAGTCTGCAAATCCTGCGGCGCATCCTTCCATATTGTAAATGTTCCTCCTAAAAAAGAAGGCATTTGTGATTTCTGCGGCGGCGAGCTGTTCCAGAGAGCTGATGACACTGTAGAAACTGTGGAAAACAGAATCGCAGTTTACAACGAACAGACAAAGCCTCTTGTAGATTATTATACAGAAGCGGGAAATATCGCAGTCATTGACGGTGCGCTTCCGCTTGACACAGTATTTGCGCAGATTGCAGAATCTATAGGTGAATAGTATGATCATCATCAAATCCAAACAGGAAATTGATCTGATGCGGGAATCCGGTAAAGTTACAGGGTATATCTTAAATACCCTGGCTGACTTTATCAAACCGGGAATCTCCACTATGGATGTGGATCGTTATGTGGAAGATACGATTCGGAAACATAAGATGATCCCCACATTCAAAGGGTACGGCGGTTTTCCGGGCAGTGCCTGTGTGTCCATCAACGAAGAGGTGGTTCACGGCATTCCCGACAAGAAGCGTATGATTCATGAAGGCGATATCGTCAGCGTAGATGTGGGCTCCACTTACAAAGGGTATGTCAGCGATGCTGCCAGAACTTATGCGGTGGGAAAAGTCGATGCTGAGGCACAGCGACTGATTGATGTGACTCGGGAAAGCTTTTTCGCCGGGATGGAATTTGCGAGAGTCGGTTACAGGCTGTCAGATATTTCTCACGCGATACAGGCTCATGCAGAAGGTGCGGGCTTCTCGGTCATCCGTGACTTTGTCGGTCACGGTGTGGGCCGTGAGATGCACGAAGATCCGCAGATTCCAAACTACGGAAAACCGGGCAAGGGTCCGCGGCTGGTCGCAGGTATGGTGTTTGCCATCGAGCCGATGATCTGTCAGGGAACCTACGAGGTGGAAACGCTGCTCAACGACTGGACAGTTGTTACTGCCGACGGCAAACTGGCAGCGCATTATGAAAATACTGTTGTAATCAATGATGGTGAGCCTGAACTGCTTACCTTATAGTAAAGAGAGGTATATACGCAAATGGCGAAGAAAGATGTCATCGAAGCAATGGGAACCGTTGTGGATGCTCAGCCGAACGCAATGTTCAAGGTGAAACTTGAAAACGGTTTTGAAGTGCTTGCACACATTTCAGGAAAAATCAGAATGAACTATATAAGAATTCTGCCGGGCGACAAGGTGAAGGTGGAGCTTTCCCCTTATGATCTGACCCGCGGCAGAATTATATGGAGAGATAAATAGAGAATCTTTGATTTTATGGGCTTTCAGCCCGGCGGCGTTGCCGCAAGGAAGATTCTATATAATTCCCTCGGCGATGCTCGGGAATTATAGACAAGATAGTTTATCTACGGCGTTGCCGTAAGGTTGGCTCGATATAATTCCCTCGGCTGCGCCCGGGAATTTAAACCACATAGATATGGAGGAGGAACAGAAATGAAAGTTAGAGCTTCCGTAAAACCTATCTGTGAAAAGTGCAAAGTTATCAAAAGAAACGGACGAGTAATGGTTATCTGTGAAAATCCGAAGCACAAGCAGAGACAAGGTTAAGAATCAGTTTGAAATTTTGTCCGGTGCAGACCGGGATCGCCGGATGTTAAAATTTATTGTTATTTAGAACCCCTGTCTATATCACTCCCGGAAAGTGACGGAAGATAGGAGAAGGAGGAAACTATGGCTCGTATAGCCGGTGTCGACTTACCAAGAGAAAAAAGAGTAGAAATTGGTTTAACTTACATTTACGGTATCGGAAGACAGACCGCAAATGTAATTCTGGAAAAAGCAGGCGTAAACCCTGACACCAGAGTAAAAGATCTGACAGAAGATGAAGCTGGTAAAATCAGAAAGATCATCGACGAAGAATACCTTGTAGAAGGTGACTTAAGAAGAGAAGTTTCTCTGAACATCAAGAGACTGATGGAAATCGGTTCCTACAGAGGAATCAGACATAGAAGAGGTCTTCCTGTAAGAGGACAGAAGACTAAGACAAACGCCAGAACTCGCAAAGGTCCTAAAAAGACTGTAGGCAGAAAGAAGAAATAAGAAGGAGGTAGGAAACAATGGCTAAGACTGTAAAGAAAACAGTTAGAAAAAAGAAAAGAGAACGCAAGAACATTGAAAAAGGCCAGGCACATATCCAATCCACCTTTAACAATACTTTAGTTACTCTTACAGATATGGACGGAAACGCACTTTCATGGTCCAGCGCAGGTTCCCTGGGTTTCAAGGGTTCCAAGAAATCCACACCGTTTGCGGCTCAGATGGCTGCTGAAGAAGCAAGCAAAGGCGCAATTGAACACGGATTAAAGACAGTAGAAGTTTATGTAAAGGGTCCTGGTTCCGGCAGAGAAGCAGCGATCAGAGCTCTTCAGGCTGCAGGTCTTGAAATCACTATGATTAAAGACATCACACCGATTCCGCACAACGGATGCAGACCGCCGAAGAGAAGAAGAGTCTAATTGAAGGGAGGAGTAACACAAGATGGCAAGATATACAGACGCTAACTGCAGATTATGCAGAAGAGAAGGTCAGAAACTTTTCTTAAAGGGTGAAAGATGCTACAGCAGCAAGTGCGCGATTGAAAAGAGAAATTACGCTCCCGGACAGCACGGTCAGGCAAGAAAGAAGACTTCCGAGTACGGTCTGCAGCTGAGAGAAAAGCAGAAGGCTAAGAGATTCTACGGAATGCAGGAAAAGCAGTTCAGAAACTTATTCGAAAAAGCTGCAAGAAAACAGGGTAAAACCGGTGAAAACCTGCTGATCATGTTAGAAACAAGATTAGATAATGTTGTTTACAGACTGGGCTTTGCTTCTTCCAGAAAAGAAGCAAGACAGCTGGTTGTGCACGGTCACTTCACTGTAAACGGCAAGAAGGCTACTGCTCCGGCACTGGAACTGAAAGCCGGCGATGTAGTTAAGGTAAAGGAAAAGAGCGCAAGCTCTCCTAAGTTCAAGGAAATTAAGGAAATGTCAATTACAGTTCCTGCATGGATGTCAGTTGATGTTGAAAAATTAGAAGGTAAAGTTTTAGCAATGCCTACAAGAGAGGATATCGATACTCCGGTAGCAGAACACTTAATCGTCGAATTGTACTCCAAATAAGAATCTGTCAGAGGCGGGCAGAAGCCGCACAGCTTTTGCTGCTTTTTCCCCCTCTCGATTACTTGACAGAACCTTGTTGCGGGGGTGTGACAAGTTTAACCCCGCAATGATATAAGTTTTGTAAAACTTGTTAGAAGGAGGAGGGTTTTTAGTGATAGAGATCGAAAAACCAACAATAACTAAATTTGTGGATGAAGACGGAACTTACGGCAAATTTGTCGTAGAGCCGTTGGAAAGAGGCTACGGTACCACACTGGGTAACTGTATGAGAAGAATTCTCCTCAGTTCTCTTCCGGGTGCGGCCGTTACTTCTGTAAAAATCGACGGAATACTTCACGAGTTTTCAACGATACCGGGTGTCAAGGAAGATGTAACAGAAATCATATTGAACTTAAAGAAACTTGCTGTAAGACTGAACGGCGACAGCACCAAGCGCGTGATTATCAATGCGGTTGGACCGAAAGAGGTTACTGCGGCTGATATTATCGGCGATGCGGAGATGGAGATTTTTAATCCTGAACTGCACATCGCAACTCTGGAGGAAAATGCTACTCTTGTAATGGAAATCAACCTCGCAAGAGGCAGAGGCTATGTGCCTGCTGACCAGAACAAGAACGAAAGCACACCGATTTCAGTGATTCCGGTTGACTCTATTTACACTCCGGTGAGAAAAGTCAACTATACAGTAGAAAATACAAGAGTAGGTCAGGTAACTGACTTCGACAGACTGAATCTGGAAATCTGGACTGACGGTTCCATTACACCGGAAGAAGGCGTATCCATCGGAGCAAAGATTATGCAGGAACACCTGAATCTCTTTATCCAGCTGGACGACTCCACCGACGGTATGGAAATTATGGTCGAAAAGGAAGAAGACCAGAAAGAAAAAGCTCTGGAAATGACAATTGAAGAACTGGAACTTTCCGTTCGTTCCTTCAACTGTCTGAAGAGAGCGGCAATCAACACTGTTGAAGAGCTGACCGAACGCTCCGAAGAGGATATGATGAAGGTTAGAAACCTCGGTAAGAAATCTCTCGACGAAGTCAAAGCAAAATTAGAAGAACTCGGACTTGGTCTGAAGCCAAGCGACGATTAATCTGCTTATAGAAAGCACAAATCATTATTACACGACGTGTGCCTAGCTGCTCATTAAATCCGCAGGGCACAAAAGCGTAAGGACTCCCCATCAATTTCTTACAGAAATTGGGGCGAGAACCATTACACGACATGTGCTTAGCTGCTCATTAAATTCGCAGGGCACAAAAGCGTAAGGGCTCCCCATCAATTTCCTACAGAAATTGGGGCGAGAACCATTACACGACGTGTGCCTAGCTGCTCATTAAATTCGCAGGGCACAAAAGCGTAAGGACTCCCCATCAATTTCCTGCAGAAATTGGGGCGAGAACCATTATGAAAGGAGAATTGATATGCCAGGATATAGAAAACTGGGCAGATCTTCTGCTCACAGAAAAGCTATGCTGAGAAATCTGGTAACTGACTTGTTCAGAGAAGGCAGAATCTCAACAACTGACTGCAGAGCCAAAGAAGCAAGAAGAGAAGCTGAAAAGCTGATCACTCTTGCAAAGCGCGGCGATCTTCACGCAAGAAGACAGGTGCTGGCTTATGTTTACGACGAAAGCGTTGTAACAAAGCTGTTCGAAGAAATTGCACCGAAGTACGCAGACAGAAACGGCGGATATACAAGAATTCTGAAATTAGGACCTCGGAGAGGCGACTGTGCCGAAGTAGTGTTCTTAGAATTAGTATAACAGGCTGAATATAAGAATTGTGAAAGCCCCCGACAGAGCGGATGATTTCCGCGCCTTCGGGGGCTTTTGTGTAACGGTGGACTTTAGGAAATACGAGATATTTTGTACTGTACTACAGCTTTATGTTATCGCCCATCGTAAAGACTACGCCGATTGGCTTTTTCACACTACCTGAGCCATAGTAATCATCGCTGACAGGATCATTTTCCCATAGTTGATATTTGTATACTTTAAGATTCACATATGCTTTTAAATTTCTTTTGCAGCCACTTTTTACTTTTATAGATTGTGAATTAACGATTTTTCGGCTTCCTGTAACAGAAAATCCGAGGACTGCATTTAATTCACTTTCCGGAACTTCCATTTCGACCTTCATTCCCTCTTGGGAAGTGAATGTAACATCGATGGGAATCTTATCAGAGATTTCCATTTTGCGTATGACGGGCATGCCGTCAGTCTGTGGTGCAAGTCCACGTAGGGCGTA
>CALBGO010000013.1 GCA_937894585.1 uncultured Eubacterium sp. | reverse complement strand
AGACAGCTGAATTTATGTTCAGCCACCCCAACATTTATTATAGAACCGCTTTTTTGAAGTTTGGTTTTCGGAGCAGGTGTCTTGCGGTGAAGATTTCAGATATGGAAACACCTGTGAATATTTTCCATAACACCCAAAACTAAAATGGTTTCCTGTTCATTCAGCATAGTTTCTGATGAAAAATTAAAGTCGAGTACACCGTCTTTTTTCAGCGCCATAATGCTGATGTTGTATTTTTTTCTAATATCCAGTTCGCCGATGGTTTTTCCCTGCCATGATTTTGGAGTTGCAATTTCGAAAACCGCATAATTATCGTCCAGTTCCACATAGTCGAAAATATTATCGGAACTGAACCGGATCGCAGTCCAGTTACCTACAAACCGTTCCGGGTAAACGACTTCGTCTGCGCCGTTTCGAAGCAGAAATTTTGCGTGTACATCTCTTGCAGCCCGGGAAACGACCATTTTTGCACCTAATTCTTTTAACAGAGAAGTGGTTTCCAGAGAGCTTTGGAAGTCGTCACCGATGGCAACGATACACAGATCGAAATTTCGGATTCCCAGCGAAACGAGGAAATCTTCATCCGTTCCGTCTCCGATTTGAGCATTGGTGACATAGGGCAGCACCGTGTTGATCCTTTCTTCTTCCAGATCCACAGCCATAACCTGATGATGAAGTTCATTGAGTTTCATGGCAGCGTGTCTGCCGAAACGGCCCATACCGATAATTAAAACAGATTTCATAATTTAAGTATATCTCCTTTCGCAATATTGACTCAGCCTACTGTGATTTTTTCACGAGGGTATTTGGAAGTATTTGCAGCCGGTTTTGAAAAAGCAGCAAAGACGAGGGTCAGACCGCCGACTCTTCCAACGAACATAAGAATAATCAGAATTGCACGGCTCAATTGACCTAAATTTGGTGTGATTCCTAAGGAAAGTCCTACTGTTCCGATTGCAGAACAGGTTTCAAAGAGTGTTGTCAGAATTGGAAGATTCTCGACAGAACTGATAATCATGGCGCCGGTAATCATTAACACCAGATACATTAAAAGGACAGTGGCTGCATTTCTTTCCGTACCTTCGGGAACTCTTCTGCCGAAGAAACGGGTCTGGTTTCGACGATGAAATACTGAGAGAGCGGAAGAAAGCAGCACTGCAAAAGTGGTGGTTTTAATGCCGCCTGCGGTAGAACCGGGAGAACCCCCTATGACCATTAGAATAATGATCATCATTTTACCGGTTTCTGTTAGCAGGGCCAGATCGGTTGTATTGAAGCCTGCGGTTCTTGGAGCAACTGACTGAAACAGAGAAGTGTATATACGCTCCGCCGCCGGCATATCTGTGAATTCACAGAAGAAAAAATATATGGCCGGAGCCAGAATTAAAAATCCGGTAGTAACCAAAATGACTTTGCTTTGCATTCTGTAGCGTTTAAAATGCCATTTGTGACGATAAAAATCATCCCATGTAATAAAGCCGATCCCTCCTGTAATAATTAATCCCATAATGGTAAAGTTGATAAGAGGATTGTCTGCATAAGATGTCAGGGAGGAGAATTCTTCGTTCTTTCCCATCAAGTCAAAGCCTGCGTTACAGAATGCAGAAATCGAGTGGAATAGTGCATATTTTAGTCCGGTTGTTATACCGAATTCGGGACAGAAGGCAGCCGTAAGCAATGCCGCACCGACCAGTTCAATGAGAAGGGTTACCGTTAGGATGAAACTGGTCATGCGGACGATTCCGCCTATATGGGGCGCCGAAATTGCGTTCTGCATGGTGCTTCGCTGCATTAGGGATATTTTTCTTCCGGAAAATATGGTGAGAGAAACTGCTGCTGTAACGACTCCCATACCACCAATCTGAATTAGCAGAAGCAGTACAGTCTGCCCAAAGGAAGACCAGTAAACAGCTGTATCATGGATGACAAGACCGGTTACACAGACTGCGGAAGTTGAGGTAAACAGGGCATCGGAAAAAGGTGTTGATATGCCATTTGCTGAAGAAACAGGGAGCATTAGTAAAAAAGCTCCGGCAAGTATAACTGCTAGAAACCCTAATATAATAATCTGAAATGATGATACATGCTTTTTCCTATTTTTAAAACGCATATCTGAAAGAGCGCCTCCTTAATAAGATAATGATAGTATGTCTATTTTTTTAACCTTTACAGCATATATCAGTTTAAATTAGTTGTCAAGTATGAAAAAGGATTCAGGACTTTGATTCCGTATTAAGAAAGTATAAAGACGGAGAAACTGTTTCAAATCAGCGCAGAATCCGGGGAAGAAGAGCCCGGTCTGTAATCGAATAAGAGTGGTGAATGAAATTAAGATTTATAAGTAATGGGGAGAAAAGTATGATATAATATCGGTGTTAAAAAGAGCAGGGAGGCTGAATCGTCAAACGAGCGGAAGTGAATCGGTAAAGGTATATTTTTCCTTTGGATTCTGCACAGAAGCGGTTTAGTATTTCTGCAGAAAACAGTATTACAGGATTTTGCGGAAGAATGGAGTATTAAAATGAAGAAAATTATGATTGCGGGGCTGTATGCGCCTAATGATACTTATGAAAACTATGTGTATGCTTTGGAACAGCTGGGAGCGGAAGGGTTCATTTCGCTGGAACCGGAAAGGCTTGCAGAGGCTGACGGTCTTTTGATTCCCGGCAGTGAACAGGATATCAATCCGAAACTTTGGGGAGAAAAGGACATTTGCACTAATGATGTCAACGATGACCTGGATAATATTCAGTGGAGACTTCTTGAACTTGCAGAGGAACAGAATAAAGCTGTTTTGGGCATATGCCGCGGTATGCAGTTTATGAATGTGTTTTGCGGCGGCACTCTGATTCAGGATTTACCGTTTGCAGAAGCGCATAAAATGAGAACGCCTGACAAATATCATAACCTGTACCACAGGAAAGGATTTTTTATGTATAACTTGTTCGGTGCTGAATCTGAGGTAAACACGCTGCATCATCAGGGCGTGGGGAGAATCGGAAACGGTTTTGAAGCCGTGTCTGTGTGGAATGACGGCGAAGACTCTGTAGCAGAGGCAATTTGGAATGAGGATCGAAAGATGTTGGGCGTACAGTGGCATCCGGAACGCATGGTTCGTTTTGGAAATGAAACGCAGCAGGAGGATGGCAGGAAGCTTATTAAATATTTCCTGGATATGTAGGCATCGGGGGAAAGCGGAAGTCCGGTGTAAAAGCCTGGTCGGAAGAACCGTGTGTAAGATGAAGCGGCTGCGGAGAGTTGGCTGAAAGACCTGCGCGTTTGTTGGTGCTGCTGCATAGAGTCGGTGTGCGTGTCTCTCGTGTTTGTTGAAACCACTGCGTAGAGGCGGTGTGAAGGGCTCTTGTGTTTGGTAAAGCCGGTCAGAAGAGAAGATTGAATACAGAAAATCCCGAATTTGACTTTACCAATGATATTTACCGTAATCAGTCGCGGATTGAAGAAGGCTGATAGAAAGGAAACAGTGTATTGAGAATGACCTGAATGATGAGGCGTCTCAGTATGCCGGAAGAAAACAGTGATTAAAATATACAGAGGGGATATTACAAAATTGCAGGTTGATGCCGTTGTCAATGCGGCAAACCATTCGCTGCTTGGCGGTGGCGGTGTAGACGGCGCAATTCACAGGGTGGCAGGACCGGAGCTTTTGACAGCCTGCAGGAAGCTTCACGGTTGTGAGACAGGAGATGCAAAGATAACCGAAGGGTATAAGTTGCCTGCGAAATATGTGATTCACACCGTGGGTCCTGTGTGGCAGGGAGGACACAGAGGAGAAGCCTTACAGCTTACCGGATGTTATCGAAGATCTTTGGAGCTTGCGGCAGAGCATAGTTGCCGGGCTGTTGCGTTTCCTGCAATCAGTACAGGCGTTTACGGATATCCGAAAGCAGAAGCAGCTGAAATCGCAGTAAATACCGTTCAAAGCTGGCTTGCCGAACACTCGGAAAGCAGCGTAAAAGAGGTGCTGCTGGTGTGCTTCGATGGGGAGACAGAAAAACTTTATAAAACGCTGCTGAATAATTGATCAAGCACGAATACACTGTGGTACAGCACTGTTAAAATTTTAATACAGCACTGCCCAAACGCCGCTGCAGATAAAGAATTGATGGGTTTGCTGCAGTACCGTTTAAGCGCTGCTACAGATAAAGTGTTGATATACTTTGATGCAGCATTGTTTTTAAGAACAATGATAAACCCTTAAGTCAGCAATAACCACATAGAAATGATAATCGCCGGCGCAGACCTTCTGCAGCCGGTTTTTTGTATAAGCGAAAAGCCCGTGTTTCACTCGGAGAGGGTTATTGTATAAAGAAAAATATCGATTTATGAGCGTTCCCAACCGATCTAAATAATACCGGCAATATTTGTGCAGTATATTTATGTTTGTCTATCTATGTCTGTCTATCTATCTATGATCCTATCTATATACTAATATAATATTATACTATATGGTTTATAAATACTTGGTTCTCTAGTTCCTTTGCTCTTTCATTTGTTATTTCTTTTATTATTTCTTTTATTATTTCTTTTATTATTTCTCATTCCCTTTAGTGTATCCCTTAAAAGTCAGGTAAGCCTGACGACAGATAGATGTTTTACGAATAAATTACTTTTATTTACAATTATGTAAATAAAAGTTGAAGCGCCGCAGAATGTGTGGTATGCTTTCAGTAGGCAGAAAGGAGAGGGTAATGGGAAATTTTACTGTGTATATAGAATGAAGAATTAAGACGCCAAAAACAGATGCGGGTTTTTTGCGAAAAGGTGCTTGCCGTTGTACCGAACGGCTATCTGAAAGTCAGAAAACGGAAAGGCGGCATTGTGTTTTATGAGGGGGAGACCGGATGTAATAAAGAGAGTTTGCTTACCGGGAAAGAAGACAGAATTAGGGAACTTTTTCGGAAGAAAATATATCGAACTATGATGTGCCGTGCAGAGAAGAATATTAAAATACTGGAGTTTATGGGGAAAGAATATTTACCAAACGATTATGTCGATATAGCGGGAAATCTTTCCGGTGCATATCTTTCGTCAGCAAAATTATTGGGAGCGGAAAAGTCTTTGGATTTGAAAGAGGGGAAGCCTGTTCAGCATTGTTTTGATCCGGAGAAGCATATTCATGAAACTCTTTGCGGACTGCGGGTTCGCTCTAAATCAGAGGTTATTATTATAAATTCTTTGCTGAATTATGGAATTCCCGTCGATTATGAAAGAAAATTTCCGTACCCGGATGAGAGAGGTGTTTATTTTAGACCGGATTTCACATTTGATCTGCCTGATGGGCGTGTGTTGATCTGGGAACATCTGGGTATGCTGCGAAATTTAGAATACAGTGAGCATATAGGAAGAAAGCTGGCAACTTATCAGAAGTATGGATATTTAATCGGTCGGAATCTGATTTTGACACAGGATGATGAAATGGGAAACTGCAGCAGTTTGTTTATAGATGAAGTAATTAGAAAAAATCTGCTGCCGTATTTTCGATAAGTGTTTATGGAGAGGCGGTAATGCAGCCCCTGCAAGAGTGTAAAAGCGGTGGAGACAGGGGACCAGCACCCGAGAATCTGTTATCAAATCCCCTGCGGCAGCGTGAAACTTGTGAATGCAGGGGAACCACATGCGAATAGCCGGTCGGATTTGTCATACGGAGAATTCGAACGACGCATATTTCAAGCCTTTCTTCTTCAGATGTCAATAAAGATATTAAAAAGCATCGACTTTACATACCTTTAACATAAATGCGATTTTACTTTTTACATTTCTCCTTTATAGTAGTCACTGTAGTTAAGAAAACAATAAAAAGATATATAAAAAGGAGAAAAAAAGAAATGAAGAAGTTTAAGAAATTTTTAGTGGTATGTCTTTGTATGACTCTGATGGGAACTATGCTTGTTTCCTGCGGAGGCGATAATAAGGAAGCAGCGGACGGCGAAAGTGCAGGCGGTGCAATTCATGCAGTAACCAGAGAAGAGGGCTCGGGAACAAGAGGCGCTTTTGTGGAACTGTTCGGAATTGAAGAAAAAGACGCTGACGGCAACAAAGTAGACAACACTATTGCAGAAGCAGAAGTAACCAACAGCACTTCCGTTATGATGCAGACAATAGCAGGTAACGAATCCGCAATCGGATATATTTCCCTGGGTTCCCTGGATGACACTGTAAAGGCTCTGAAGGTAGACGGCGCAGAAGCAACTGCAGAAAATGTAAAGAGCGGAGATTACAAAGTATCCAGACCGTTTAATATTGTAACCAAGAAAGACGGCGTAAGCAAACAGGCACAGGATTTCATCAATTACATTATGAGTGAAGAAGGACAGAAAATCGTTGAAGAAGAAGGTTACATCAGCGAAGGTAATGAAGGCGCATATAAAGCAGCAGATGTAAAAGGTGAAATTACTGTCAGCGGTTCCTCTTCCGTAACACCGGTAATGCAGAAGCTGGCAGAAGAATATATGGCCCTGAACAAAAATGTAAAAATCAGCGTACAGCAGTCCGATTCCACAACAGGCGTAACCGACGCAATTGAAGGAATTTCCGATATCGGTATGGCTTCCAGAGAGGTAAAAGATGAAGAATTGGCAAAAGGTGTAGACGCAAAAGCAATGGCTCTGGATGGTATCGCAGTTATCGTAAATCTGAATAATGAACTGTCTGATATTACAAGTGAATCCGTATTGGGAATCTATACTGGAACCATCACTGAATGGGCAGATGTAAAATAGTTTTTAAAAATCATTTTACAAACGGAGGCGTTCTGAATAAACAAAACTTAGAAACAAAAGCAATTCAGAACAAGAAGAAATTTTGGACAAGAAAAAATATGAACAGAAATTTTAAGGAAAAAGCAATGCAGCTGGTATTTTTACTGGCTGCATGTGCGTCGATTATAGCGGTCATTTTAATATGTGTGTTTATGTTCGGAAACGGAATTCCTACTATCAGAAAAATTGGCTTTTGGAATTTTCTTTCCGGAACGGAGTGGAAACCTCTACAGGAGATTTTCGGGATTCTGCCGATGATTGTAGGCAGTATCTATGTTACAGCAGGAGCTATTATTATAGGTGTTCCTATCGGACTTCTCTGCGCAACTTATATGGCGAAGTTCTGCACACCGCGGCTACACAGTGTGATGAAGCCGGCAATAGATCTTTTGGCGGGAATCCCTTCTATCGTATACGGATTCTTCGGTCTGGTTGTTATTGTACCGATTATGCAGGATGTTTTTCCCGGAACCAGCGGAAAAGGTATTCTGACGGCGTCTATTATGCTGGGTATTATGATTTTGCCGACTATAATCAGTGTGTCCGAGGCGGCTATCAGAGCTGTTCCGGAAAGCTATTATGAAGGTGCGCTGGCACTGGGGGCAACTCACGAGCGGAGCGTATTTTTCACAGTGCTTCCCGCTGCGAAGTCGGGTATTATGGCGGCAGTAATTCTGGGCGTGGGAAGAGCGATCGGAGAAACTCTGGCAGTATCTGTTATTGTGGGAAACAGCGCGGTGATGCCGGAAAGTCTTCTCAGTATGGCGAGAACTATGACGACTAATATTGTAATGGAAATGGGATATGCACAAGGCTTCCACAGAGATGCTCTGATTGCAACAGCAGTGGTGCTTTTCGTATTCATACTGCTTATCAATCTGCTGTTTAATCTTGTAAAGAGTCGGGGGGCAAAAGAATGCTGAAAACACAGGAATTGAAAAAAAATGTGAAATGGAATACAACATCAGCCGGAACGGCAGCAGCTGTTTCTACGCCGGGAGCAAAACCGGTCAAGCGAAAAAGAAACAGCTATAAGGCGCAGCCGCTGTCTTTATTTCTCAGAATCATCGTGGATCTGTCCGCTTTGATTACAATAGCGGTGCTGATTGCGGTTGTAGGATATATTTTGATCAAGGGAATTCCGAATATCACAGCAGAGCAGTTTGAGTGGAAATTCACGACAGATAATCAGTCTATGATGCCGGCAATTATCAATACACTTTTGATTACGGCTACAGCGTTGATCGCAGCAGTACCTTTCGGAATCGGTTCAGCTGTTTATCTGGTGGAATATGCAAAGCGGGGCAGCAGGCTGGTGGGACTGATCAGACTGACGACGGAAACCCTTTCCGGAATTCCTTCTATCGTATACGGGCTTTTCGGATATCTGATGTTTGTCGTCGCATTGGAGTGGAGCTATTCCCTTCTGGCCGGCACACTGACTCTGGCAATTATGATTTTGCCTTTGATTATGCGGACAACAGAAGAAGCCTTGAAGTCCGTACCGGATTCTTACAGAGAAGGAAGCTTTGGTCTCGGAGCAGGAAAGCTCAGAACCGTTTTCCGTATCGTTCTGCCTTCAGCCGTTCCGGGAATCCTCTCCGGAGTGATTCTTGGAATCGGCAGAATTGTCGGAGAAACGGCGGCTTTAATATATACAGCAGGTACAGTGACAGGTGTTGCAGATGGTCTCTTCTCCTCAGGAAGAACCCTTTCAGTGCACATGTACGCACTTCTCTCGGAAGGGCTTTATACCGACCAGGCCTATGCAACAGCTGTAGTACTGCTGGTTGTAGTCATTATCATTAACGCGGTTTCAAGCTTTATTGCAAAGAAAGTAGCGAAGAAATAAAGGGTATTAACTATAAATATATTGTAGTAGAAGGTTATAGAAGAATGGATAAATACACAATAGAACATTTGAATTTATATTACGGGAATTTTCACGGGCTGAAAGATGTCAGCCTGCATCTTCCGGCCAACGAAGTTACTGCTTTTATCGGGCCTTCCGGCTGCGGAAAATCAACTCTGCTCAAAACTCTGAATCGAATGAACGATCTGGTGGAGGGCTGCAGAATTGATGGAAAGGTGCTTCTGGACGGAGAAGATGTATATGGGGATATGGATGTAAACCTGCTCCGCAAGAGAGTCGGAATGGTGTTTCAGAAACCGAATCCTTTTCCGATGAGTGTATACGATAATATCGCTTACGGTCCGAGAACCCATGGAATCAGAAATAAAACAGAGCTTGACGAAATTGTGGAAACATCTCTGCGCAATGCGGCAATCTGGGATGAGCTGAAGGATCGGCTGAAGAAAAGCGCTCTGGGTCTTTCCGGCGGACAGCAGCAGAGACTGTGCATCGCAAGAGCTCTTGCGGTTGATCCGGAAGTACTTCTGATGGATGAACCAACCAGTGCGCTGGACCCAATCTCCACTTCCAAAATAGAAGATTTGGCGCTGGAGCTGAAAGAACGGTATACCATTATTATGGTAACGCACAATATGCAGCAGGCGCTGCGTGTATCGGACAATACTGCTTTTTTCCTTCTCGGCGAAGTCATCGAATATGATAAAACGGAAAAACTGTTTTCTGTACCGTCCAACAAGAAAACCGAAGATTATATTACAGGGAGGTTCGGCTGATGAGAAGCAAATTCGACGAGCAGCTTGCACTGCTTAATGTAGAACTGATAAAAATGGGAAGTCTGTGTGAGCTTGCAATTTCAAACGCAGTAAAAGGGCTGCTTGAAGACAATCGCGGACTTCTGAAGCTGGTAGCAGACACCGACAGGGAAATCGACGAAAAAGAGCGGGAAATAGAAAGTATGTGCTTTAAGCTTCTGCTGCAGCAGCAGCCGGTGGCAAGGGATCTGCGCACTATTTCCTCTGCGCTGAAAATGATTTCCGATTTGGAGAGAATCGGCGATCAGGCTTCCGATATAGCCGAAATCGCAGGTTTTATCGAAGGCGATCATACCAAAGATCACACCCATATCAGCGCTATGGGGCAGGCAGCTTCCGCAATGGTGACCGATGCCGTCAAATCCTTTGTCAACAGAGATTTGAGCCTGGCTCACAGCGTAATGAAAGATGACGATATCGTGGATAATCACTTTGAGGAAGTGAAAAAAGAAATTGTCAATCTGATTCGCAAAGAAGAAGCCGGTGCGGAGCTTTCTCTGGATCTTCTGATGATAGCAAAGTATCTGGAACGAATCGGCGACCATGCGGTGAATGTGGCGGAATGGGTGGAATTTTCCATTACCGGCGAGCACTTAAGCGATGAGCTTCGGAAAGTAAAATAAAAGACGGGTATTAAAGTATAGAAAAGGATACTGTGCGGGGACAGATTTTCTCGGTATTTCGGTATCCTTTTCATTTTGCATCTTTTCTGCAATCTGCATATTTATTGGGGCTATAAATGCTATAAGCCTATTCTTTCAGAAACCGGAAGGTCCTTCTATCGGAGGAGAGAATGCCGTCCTGCTTTAGAAGTCTGATTTCACGCATCATGGCGGTTCGCTCTACGCAAAGATATTCAGAAAGGGCGCCCAGTGTCATTGGAATTTCAAAAGACTCATGTTCCGAGACACCATAGGAATTTTTCACATATTGCAGATAGGCGATGAGTTTTTTGCGGGTAGTGGGATGACTTAAAAAACTGATATGCAGCGTAAGCTCCTGGGCTTTCTGTGCCGTCATCAGAAAGAGATTGTTAATCAGCTGTGAATGGTGCGGGCAGACCTTCTGGCAGGGCGTAATCAGGTGATTGTAGTTGATGAACACAATCCGGCAGGCTGTTTTTGCAGTAACCAGATATTCATAGTTTTCCAGCGGCAGAAAGAAAACATCACCGAAAAGATCGCCTTCGCGGTAAACCTCAAGAAGGCTGGATTCGCCTTGTTCACTGATATAATGCAGACTGCCTTCTCCTGAAAGGAAAATACCGATTTTTTCTCCTTCGTCAGAATAAGCAAGGATCGTTTCACCTGCTTGAAACTCTTTAAACTGAGGGGTAAAACAGGTAATCATTTTTGAAATAGATTCTTTTGAAATGTTGTAATCGAAATAACGTTTTTTCGGCATAGAAATCTCCTCCCTTTTATAAAATTTTATCACAGAATTGTGGCAAATGCCACAGCTTCTAAAAATTCTGACAAGTATAATAAAAACAAACATATAAACATAAATACTGTGGAAACCATAGCGCAGAAATTTGCAGGGGGAACGAAACAGGAACAGGAGGTAGAACATATGTTATTCAAGACAACACAGGGGCATGAAGAATTCAGGGAAAAGATCAGAGCCTTTGCAGAGGCGGAAGTAAAGCCGATTGCATTTATGCTGGATCAGAACAACGAATTTCCCCATGATATGATAAAAAAACTAGCAGAAATGGGGCTGATGGGAATTCCGTATCCGAAGAAATACGGCGGCGCAGGTATGGATGTCATGAGCTATGCCATTGCAGTGGAAGAGCTGGCAAGAGTGGACGGCGGCGCGGGGGTAATTCTTTCCGCTCATGTTTCACTGGGAACTTATCCAATTCTGGCATACGGCACAGAAGAACAGAAGAAGAAATACCTGGTTCCTCTGGCAAAAGGTGAAAAACTGGGCGCATTCGGCCTGACAGAACCAAATGCGGGAAGCGATGCCGGCGGCACAGAAACTACAGCTGTATTGAAGGGCGATTATTATATTTTAAACGGCGGTAAGATTTTTATTACTAACGCGCCGATTGCAGATACGTATATCGTCTTTGCAGTTACGACACCGGGAATCGGAACCCGGGGTATCAGCGCCTTTATTGTAGAGAAAGGCTGGGAAGGATTTACCTTCGGAGATCACTACGATAAAATGGGTATTCGTTCTTCCTCCACAGCGGAGCTGGTTTTCAACGATGTAAAAGTGCCGAAGGAGAATCTCCTGGGAAAAGAAGGTGAGGGCTTCAAAATTGCGATGGCCACTTTAGATGGCGGCAGAATCGGAATCGCTTCCCAGGCGCTTGGAATTGCACAGGGCGCATTTGAACATGCAGTCGAATATGCAAAAGAAAGAGAGCAATTCGGACTTCCGATCGCACATCAGCAAATAAATTCCTTTAAGATTGCAGATATGGCGACAAAAATCAGATGTGCCAGATTTCTTGTATACAGTGCAGCCGAATTGAAAGAGCATCATGAGCCTTATGGAATGGAATCGGCCATGGCGAAGCAGTACGCATCAGACATCTGTCTGGAGATTGTCAACGATGCCCTGCAGCTGTTCGGCGGTACAGGGTATCTGAAAGGCATGGAAGTGGAAAGAGCCTACAGGGATGCAAAAATCTGTACAATTTATGAAGGTACTAATGAAATCCAGAGAGTGGTCATTGCATCTCACATTATTGGAAAAGCGCCGAAGACGGCAGGTGGAGTTCCGCAGAAAAAAGGACCGTTGACCGGTCAGAGAAAGAAGATTATGTTTGATAAAGGAACGGCTGCAGAAAAAGTGGAGGCTCTGGTAGAAGCGTTGAAAAACGACGGATTTGCCTTCGATGTGACCGTTGATCCGATGACGCCGATTACCCTTGCGGACAGAGTTGTCAGCGCAGGAAAGGGTATCGGCGATAAAGAGAATATGAAGCTGATCGAAGAACTGGCTTATCAGGCAGGTGCGGCAATCGGCTCATCAAGACCGGTGGCAGAAACTCTGAAATATGTGCCTCTCGACAGATATGTGGGTATGAGCGGTCAGAAATTTGACGGAAATCTGTATATCGCCTGCGGAATTTCCGGTGCAGGTCAGCATCTGAAGGGAATTATCAATGCGACAACAATCGTGGCAATCAACAGCAGCAAGAACGCACCGATTTTCAAGAATGCAGATTATGGAATTGTAGGCGATGTGCTGGAGATTCTTCCTCTTCTGACAAAGGCGCTTTCTGATGGCGGTGAAAAGAAACCGGCTCCGCCGAAAGTGAAGATGAGAAAAGCAACGATGAAAAAGGAACCGTCTCCTTGGACCACTTTTGTCTGCGACGGATGCGGATATGAATATGATCCTGCGGTCGGTGATCCGGAAAACGGCGTAAGTCCGGGAACTGTATTTGAGGCACTTCCGGAAGAGTGGATCTGTCCGATGTGCGGTGAAGGGCGCGAGGCGTTTATTGAGGTTGAAAAGGAAAAGGAGGCATAATATGCAGTGTGTTAGAAAGGTAACAGAAGATTTATACTGGGTAGGGGCAAATGATAAAAGACTGAATCTGTTTGAAAACATTCATCCGATTCCGAGAGGAACATCTTATAATTCCTATCTTCTGCTGGATGAGAAAACGGTCTTGATCGATACGGCAGACTGGTCCGTTTCCAGACAGTTCATAGAAAATGTGGAATATGTATTAAACGGCAGAAAACTGGATTATTTGATTGTGAACCATATGGAGCCTGATCATGGCGCATCTATCGAGCTGGTGCTGATGCATCATCCGGAGACACAGATTATCTGTACAGAAAAGGCGACGATGATGATGAACCAGTTCGGATTTCCGACCGGTAATATCAGAGAGGTAAAGGAAGGAGACAGTATTTCTTTCGGTAAGCATAAGTTCAGCTTTGTATTCGCACAGATGGTGCACTGGCCGGAGGCTATGGTATCCTTTGACAGTACAGACGGGATTCTGTTCTCGGCAGATGCTTTCGGATCCTTCGGATCTCTGGATGGAAAACTTTTTGCCGACGAAGTGGATTTTGACAGAGACTGGCTGGATGATGCCAGAAGGTATTATACCAATATCGTCGGAAAATACGGTCCTCAGGTGCAGCGCCTTCTGAAAAAAGCTTCGGGCCTGGATATTAAATATATCTGCCCGCTGCACGGTCCGGTCTGGAGAAAGGATCTGGGTTATATTTTAGAAAAATATCTGAAATGGTCTTCTTATGAACCGGAGGAAAAAGGAGTTGTAATTGCTTACGGCTCTATGTACGGCAATACAGAAAGCGCTGCATATATTCTGGCAGGTATGCTTTGTGAACGGGGCATGACGGATATTGTACTGCACGATGTTTCTGTAAGTCATGTATCCTATCTGATTTCAGATGTGTTCAAATACAGCCATATGGCACTGCTGTCTGCGACCTATAATTTGAATGTATTTCCGCCGATGCAGAATTTTATCGATGATATGAAAGCGCTGAATCTGCAGAAACGCATCGCCGGCGTAGTGGGAAGCGGCACATGGGCGCCGCAGTCAGGACCTTCTATGATTTCTCAGCTTGATGAAATGAAGGAAATTACAGTGCTGAATGAGCAGATGACCATTCTTTCGGCTTTAAATGAAAATACTTATGCAGAGCTTTCTGATCTGGCAGACAGTCTGATTGAATCGATGAGCTTGGTGAAGTAAAACAGCATGAGAATTTCAAAACGATAAATAATAGAAAAGAGCTTTGGGTAAACGGAATTTCCGTTCACTGCAAAGCTCTTTTTTTAGTTCTTTTTACCGCGGTATAATCCTGCCTGCCGGAGGATAAAAGAGAGGTTATCCCTTTCCGGACTGCTGAGGCGTTCAGCAGTTTGCTGTTTTGACAGTTTGCTTTCGGCAGTCCGGCGGCAGAATTTATACAACCTTGCAGGATTTATGCAGCGTTTTCGCCTTTTTTGTCTACCTTTTTCAGTCTTACCTTCGGTTCTCTCGGCAGTCCGAACAGCGGAACGAATCTGTCAAGACCTGTGAAGGTCAGAAGCAGCATGGAGCCTACGGCAATCATAGCCATAAAGTTGAATTTGATAAAGTCAGTGTTGGTAAATTTAAACAGAGGATATACGCCTTTCGCAATACCCACATAGAAGCCCAGATATACATGCCATGGAACCAGCTGAGAGCCGAATACGCCCATTGCATCTCCGAAAGTAGCGTTTCTCAGCTTCAGTTTGTACATATCCTCTTCTGTTTCAGCTTCCACATTTTCATCGGTAATCTGCTTGATAATCGGTCCTACAGTTACAATCTGCGCCATTTCGTCAGACAAAATCGCATTGCCGGCAAGGCAGAGCACACCGTTCCAGCCCATCAGGGTTCTTACATTTCTGGACAGCTTTACAACCAGCTTTGCAAGCGGATCGAATGCGCCCATTTTACCCATAATTCCGCCGAAGGCAGCAACCCACATCATCATAACGACTACCCAGGCGCCTGCATCGGCAAAACCTGTCATACACATATTCAGGTAGCCCTGCAGACCTTCTGTTGCAAGATCGGCATCTTCTGTTAAGAGGATCGGGTGAAGGGTGGTAGTTCCCGCAAACAGTCCCAGAATATAAGCGGATACAATACCGGAACCGATACATGCGAAGGTATTGACACCGGAAATGGCAAGTCCGATTACCAGAATCAGAGGGATGATCATATAAGTCGGAACTCCGTTCTGTACCTGATTCAGAAGATCGATTGCCTCCGGTCTTTCGGCAGCCAGGAATTCCAGAGATTCAGGCGGCACGGAATCCATGACATTGGTTGCTTCAACAGAATCTGTCGGAAGTCCCATAACTGTGCCTGCAATAAAGAAAGCGATTGCGGCAAGAACCAGACAGGATACGGACCATACGCCCTGGGTTCTGATTCTGTGTACAACTTCTACTCCCTGAATTCCGGAGGATACGATGGTGGTATCGGAAATCAGACCGATGTTGTCGCCGAAGCATGCGCCGCCTGCGATTGCACAGGTAGTAAGAAGCAGACTTCCGTCTGCAGCGGCATTTGGGTCTACAATATGTACCAGCCACAGAAAAATCGGAGCACAGGCTGCAAAGGTTCCCCAGGAAGTACCGGTTGCTACAGAGAGCACACCTGTTACGCACAGACCTACAACAGCGCAGAGTCTGGCATTGATTCCCAGCGACAGTGCAATGTTTACAACAGAAGCACCTACGCCGGTAGACATAAATGCGCTTGCCATTGCATAGGCGAACATCAGGATAAACAGCGCAACAATAATATTGTTGACGCTCGCAAGAGATGCATCCATACATTCTTTGAAAGTGATTTTTTCTGTAAGCCGTGCTACAACAACGGCTGCGATTGCGGCGATAGGAGCCGCCAGCAGAGCGTCCTGCCCTGTCATCATCAGACCGGCCAATACGACAATCGGCAGGAACTTGATGACTGCTTTGAGAGTGTTCATTTGTTTCTCCTTTACTTTAATCAATCATTTTGGAATTTCTCCATAAGTGCAGGCATATATTAAGCAACAACTATGCCAATGCTGAGAAATAATTAACAATCCTTTAAAAAGGACGAAAAACTGTATGTTATCGACAAATATCGACGAATTAATATGGAATTGGCACGGGAAAGGGCAGGGATATTGTCGTCATCCGAAAAAATATGAACCGAAAATGGAAAAAGACAAAAAAGTATGTGCCGAAAATGGCTCAAAAGGTGTCAAGCGTTTTTGATAATGTCCCAAAATTCCGAAAGTATAAGCACCAGTTTT
>CALBGO010000012.1 GCA_937894585.1 uncultured Eubacterium sp. | reverse complement strand
TGCGTATTATTGTAAATGAATTTGGCGGCACGAACATCTTAATTACGGCTGATCACGGATTCCTTTATACATACAGTCCTTTGAAGGAAGATGATAAAGTGGATAAAAAAGGCTTTTTTGATATGGATGCAGTCAATTCTGATACTATAAAAAAAGAAAGTATCAGGCGGTGTGTGGAATATGGAAGAAGATATGCGATTATGAAGAAAGGCGCACAACCTGATTATTTGATGCCTGTAAAATTTCTGGGTGGAAATACAGAGTTTGAAGGATTTGCTCCAAGAGAGAGTATCCGGATTAAGATGAGCGGCGGAGGAATGAACTTTGTACATGGTGGTATCAGCTTGCAGGAAATGGTTGTTCCGGTGATTGAGTACCATTATCTCCGCAATGATTCTATGGAGTATAAGCGCAATAAGCAAAAATATGATACCAAGCCGGTAACAGTCAATTTACTGTCCGCAAACCGTAAGATCAGCAATATGATTTTTTCGTTGAACTTCTATCAAAAAGATGCGGTCAGTACAAATCGTGAAGCAGCAACCTATCAAGTTTATTTTACAGATGAGGACGGCAAACAGATTAGTGATATTCAGAAGATTATTGCAGATAAGACCAGCGATAACGGTGCAGAAAGAACTTTCCGTTGTCAGTTTAATCTAAAATCTTTAAAATACAGCAATACCGCTACTTATTATCTGGTAATTGCAGATGAACAGGGATTACAGCTGCCACAGCGGGAGCCATTCCAGATTGACATCGCCTTTGCGGTGGACGAGTTTGATTTTTTTAGTTAATACCGCAGGAGGAGAGAAAGATGGAGCAATTTGCAGAGGGTGAAAGTACCCGTGAAGAAATAAAGAACAAGCTCCGTCAGAACTTTGACGGTAAGATTGTTCGGAAAGACCTGACAAAGAAAATTAAAGAAGGGGCGAATGTCCCAGTGTATGTTCTTGAGTTCTTGTTGGGACAGTATTGCAGTTCAGATGATGAGACGGTTATAGAGAAAGGCGTACAGAATGTGAAGCGTATTCTTGCTGACAACTTTGTACGCCCGGATGAATCACAGAAAATTCTGTCTCGGCTGCGTAAAAAAGGCAGTCACACAATCATTGATATGGTGACTGTTCGACTGGATATGAAAAAGGATTGCTTTTTTGCAGAGTTTTCTAATTTGGGCGTTGGTAATGTACCGATTGCCGATGAATATCCGGAAAAATTTGATCGCCTGCTCTGCGGTGGTATCTGGTGTATCATTCAGCTGGATTATGAGGTTGAGGGCGACAATAACTTTGGCATTGAGGATATTGATGGGAATCCGCTTCGTTCCAAACAGAAAAAGCAAAAAGATATTTCGCCAATCAGTATCCGTAAACTGACGCCGATTCAGATGCCTCACATTGATATTGATGGCTTGAAGCAGGGACGAAAAGCCTTTACCAAAGATGAGTGGCTGGATATTCTTCTCCGTTCTATCGGCATGGAGCCGGATGAATTTACATATCGTGAGAAATGGCTGCTCCTGACCCGTATGATTCCATTAGTTGAGAATAATTTTAATCTTTGTGAGCTGGGACCGAGAAGTACTGGTAAATCTCACCTTTATAAAGAGATTTCGCCGAACAGTATTTTGATTTCCGGTGGACAGACGACGGTTGCAAACCTATTTTACAATATGGGACGAAAAACAGTCGGACTGGTCGGCTTATGGGATTGTGTAGCCTTTGATGAAGTGGCAGGTATCAAGTTTAAAGATAAAGATGGCATTCAGATTATGAAGGATTACATGGCGTCCGGTTCTTTTGCCCGTGGCAAAGAAGAAAAGTCTGCTACTGCGTCCATGGTATTTGTTGGAAACATTAATCAGAGTGTGGATGTGCTGTTGAAAACTTCCAGTCTGTTTGCACCTTTCCCACAGGAAATGGGAACAGATACAGCATTTCTTGATCGTATGCATTGTTATCTTCCAGGATGGGAAATACCGAAGTTCAGACCGGAGCATTTTACCGATGATTACGGTTTTATCAGTGACTATTTGGCAGAGTTCATCCGAGAGCTTCGCAAGGAGCAGTATGGAGATGCACTTGACCACTACTTCCGTCTGGGGAGAAATCTGAATCAGCGTGATACGATTGCAGTCCGCCGTATGGTAGACGGTTATCTGAAGCTGATGTATCCGGATGGTGAGTTTACAAAAGAAGAACTGGAAGAAGTCATTCAGATTGCGTTGGAAATGCGCCGCCGTGTGAAAGAACAGCTGAAAAAGCTGGGCGGCATGGAATTTTATGATGTGAACTTCTCCTATATAGATCTAGAAGATATGTCAGAACATTATGTTTCCGTGCCAGAACAGGGAGGCGGTAAGCTGATACCGGATGGAATGTGTAATCCGGGACAGGTCTATACTGTATCCAGAGGGAAAAGCGGCATGATTGGTGTATTCCGTTTGGAAAGCCAGATGCTTCCGGGTAATGGCAAAATTGAACGGACCGGCTTAGGCAGTGATTCTAAATGCAAGGAAGCGGTGAACACGGCCTTTAATTACCTGAAGGCCAACGGCAATCGGATCAGTGGCGCTATCAGCACTTCAACCAAAGACTATATCATCAACTATCAGGATTTACAGGGGATTGGTATGACAGACAAATTGGCACTTCCAACATTGATTGCACTTTGTTCGATTGCCCTTGGAAAGCCTGTTGCCAGCAACTTGGCAGTGTTGGGAGATATAACAATTAGTGGCACAATGATAAAGGTG
>CALBGO010000011.1 GCA_937894585.1 uncultured Eubacterium sp. | reverse complement strand
GAGTAATGGAGAACGGACTGATAAGTCCAAGCAAAGAGGGTGTACCCCAAGGTGGTCCTCTTAGTCCCATCTTGTCCAATGTATATCTAGACAAATTAGATAAAGAACTGGAAGGAAGAGGACTCTGCTTTGTCAGATACGCTGATGACTGTAATATCTTTGTCAAAAGCGAAATGGCAGCAAACAGAGTAATGAAATCCATCACAAGTTGGCTAGAGCGTAAGCTAATGTTAAAGGTAAATGCAACCAAAACAAAGGTTGTCAGACCAATGAAGAGCAACCTTCTAGGATTTGCATTCTGGAAGTCCAAAGACGGATGGAAATGTAAGCCGGCAAAAGACCGCAAGAAAAGGTTATACGATAAAACTCGTGCAATACTTTGTAGAAGGAAGGCAGTCGCAAGGCCTATGAAGTCCACGTTTGAGCAACTCAACTGGTTAATACGTGGATGGATAAATTACTACCGAATTGGCAGTATGAGGATGTTCTTAGAAGAATATGGGCAATGGCTCAGGCACAAGGTGAGAGTGGTGATACTCAAACAATGGAAAAAGCCAAAGTGCATATATTCTAATCTCCAGAAACTGAACCGAATCGTGGGATGTAACTTCACAGATGAAGAAATCTTTAAAGTTGCAAACAGCCGACTGGGATGGTACAAAAGATGCGGAATGTATGTAGTGAATTTCGCAATTAGTCCAAAGGTACTTGGACGTAAAACAAAGAGCCGACCTGGACTCGTCGACCCCTTGAACTACTATCTGAGTAATATTTGATTCTATATTGATGTAGCGCCGTATACGAGACCCGTACGTACGGTGCAATGGGAGGGTGAGAGAAATTTCTCACTCTACCCTATTGACCCACTGAAACAGGCTGTTTTCTCAGAAAAAAATATGATTAAAATTTGTGATTGTTAATAAGCTTTGCATTATCTTCAGTTTTACAGAGTTGATGTGATTTACAGCTGCTCAATTTCTTCAGGGGAAAGGTCCGTACATTTTGCAATGGTTTCAATAGGGATACCTTCCTGTTTTAATTTACGAGCGGTTTCAAGTGCAGTTTCTTTAGCAAGATGTCTGCCGTACTGTTCCATTTTCTCTTCAAATGTCATAAAGACACCTCCAAGTATTTCGTCACCTTTGATGGTTTCAACTTTGTCAGAAAGAGCTTTTACAAAAGGACTGTCTGACAGATCTGCCTGGGCTTTCGAGGAATTTTCCATAAAAGCAAGAAATTCGATCAGTTCTTTGCTGATGCCGCAGGTATTTCCGTGGGTATAGAGAAAAACCTTCTGTGTTTCATCACCCAGTTCCAGCCCGTTTACCTCGTGGCAGCGATTGCTGAAAGTGTAGCGGCTAAGCCCGTATCCAAAGGGATCAAAGGTGCAGATGAAAATAATATACTGTGTATTCAGTTTATCATAGTTTTCACCTTTTTTCAATAAACCCATATCCATGGCGGACTGGTATTTTCTGCTTCGTTTCGGCAGAAAAGGTTCGGTATACTGCTGGACTTCCACATTGTAAACTGTCAGATCTCCGTCCATAATGTAAACATCCAGGCGGATACCTTTTTCAAAATAGCTGTTTTGTATGGATTTTTCATCCTGAATATACTTGATTTTTTCAATCTTTCCCGGAAGCTCTAATACTGTTTGTAAAAGCTGTGCGGCAAGGTTTTCATCCTTCATAATTTCTTTGAACAGAAAATCATCGCACAAGTTTAAATCTTTTAATGTTCTCACATAACACCTCTTTTGTAAAAATATGGAAATATTTTATTGATATCAGTATATAACATAGATGTGGAAAATGCAATATAAACTGTAAAAAAATGTAATATAAAAGAGGGCGAAATAATGATATAGGGGAAAGCTTTCGGCAAAATTGAAAGAGAAGTGATTTTATGTAAATGTTATACATACCTGTGGAAAGGAATGTGGATAACTTTTGGCTGAAAGAAAAAAGGTGTTTTCCGATGAAGGTATGCAGGATAGGGCTGTTTGTGTAATCTTCGGACCCTTTTTAAGCTTTACTGAGGTATGAAAAAGCCGCCGATTCTAACAGGAATAACCTGTTGAAGCCGGCGGTTTTTATTTTAGTATTTTCTATGCTTTTGGGTGCAGCGGATTCGGCACCGATTGTGATTCGGCATCATCTGTCGGCTGCGAGCATATGCAAATTTTCAAGATGTCTGATACACTAAAGGCCCAGTTGTGAAATCAGGGCTGCTTTCGGAAGCGCGCCTACGGTCTTTGCTTTCAGCTCGCCGCCTTCGAATTTTGCACAGGTAGGAATTGTCATAACTCCGTACTGCAGCGCCAGTTCTTGTTCATCGTCAATGTTGATTTTACATACTTTATATTTACCGTTTGCCTCCTCGGAAAGCTCTTCGATAACAGGCATCAGGTTGATGCAGTGACCGCACCATGGCGCCCAGAAATCAACGACTACAGGAATATCGGATTCCATAACTTCTTTTTGGAAATTGCCTTTTGTCAGGTTTATCATAGTTGTACTCCTTTCTGTTACTGCCTGAAAGCAGTTTCTCAGCGCAGCTGTTCTGCTTCAGACTTTTCTGTTCTGTTTTTCTCTCGCTCGATCAGTTCGGCAAGATTTTCTCTAATAGTATTTTCAACTTCGTGGGTAATATTCGCCAGCTGATGTCTGTCCAGGGAGGCAGTGTCAATCGGCGGCAGAATTTTCACATCGATGACAGCTCCGTTTGTAATATAGCCGTTATCTTCAAAGAGATGGCGGGTTCCGTTGATTGCAACAGGTACAATGGGAGCTTTGGCTTTTGTTGCCAGTTTGAAGCTGCCGGCTTTGAAATCAGCCATTTCTGTGGTATGGCTTCTGGTACCTTCCGGGAAGATAGCCAAATTAAAGCCCTGTTTGATCTGATTTGCACCTTCCTGAATCGATTTCAGAGATTCGCGGGCATCACCTCTTTTGATAAAGATACCGCGGATAAATTTGATCCATTTGCCGAAGTAAGGCACTTTTTCCAGACTTTCTTTCGCGATAAAACCTACCTGACGGCCCTCCATCATATGAAGTATTACGATAATATCTGCATACCCCTGATGGTTGGAAATAAACACAAATCCGTCATCTTTCGGAATATTTTCCGCACCTTCTACGGTAATTGTAATATCGAAGATGTCAATCAGATTGTGAATCCAGCGGGTTACATAATCTCCAATCAGTTGTTTTTCCTTTTCTGTGTCACCGCTGTTTCTGACCTCTTCGATTTCTTTCATTGCACGGTTAAAAACGCGTACAGAACGGAACAGTTTGAATCCTCCGGGTATATTTTTTAATAATTTCAATGCAAATGCCTCCATATTTTCTTAGTTTCTTTTCTCTAATATAACATAAAACTGCTGGAAATATCTACTTAAAAAGGGTATAATATGAGAAATAGAAAAAGGAGGTATTTGGAATGAAGCTTGTAAACATCGATTATATTCCCGGTCAGGAATTTGATGTGCTGGGAATGGTAAAGGGAAATGTAGTACAGTCCAAGAATGTGGGCAAGGATATCGGAGCAAGTTTTAAGACACTGGTAGGCGGTGAACTGAAAGGGTATACAGAGATGCTGCAGGAGGCACGGCAGATTGCAACCAAGCGGATGGCAGACGAAGCAGAAGCACTCGGGGCAGATGCCGTTGTGAATGTAAAATTTTCTTCAGCTGCAATTATGCAGGGGGCAGCGGAAGTGATTGTATACGGAACAGCAGTGAAGTTTAAATAGAGAGGTTTTGATGAATTTGAACAGTACGAACAGAAAGTACACAAGAATCATCATTATAGGCGGAGCGTTTGTATGCTTCGCCTATCTTGCATACATGGTGACGACATGCGAGGTGCTTGCATTTGACACTGTAATCAGGCAGTGGGCGTATGGACTCAGGAATCCTGTTTTGAATGTGTTTTTTATTACGATTACTTATCTTGGAAACTGGCAGACTATTACAGCTATCGGGCTGATTCTTCTGCTTGTAAAACAGACAAGAAGAAATATCGGTCTGCCTTTTGCGGCGGTCTCCCTTTCTTCGACTCTGGTATACAAGATTGTAAAAAGTATATTTGCAAGACCCAGACCTGAATTTTCTGTGCGGATTATCGAACAGGGCGGGTTTTCTTTTCCAAGCGGTCATTCTATGAATGGACTGGTTTGCTTTGGTATTTTGATTTATTTGATCAGAAGGTATTGTAAAAATAAAAAGACGGCAGATATTTTAACTGTGCTGCTGTCAGTTTTGATTATTGCAATCGGATGCAGCAGAGTTTATGTCGGTGTGCATTTTCCAACGGATATTCTGGCAGGCTGGAGTTTGGGCGCGGCATACCTTTGCATTTCAATTATAATTCTGGAAAAATTAAGAGGTGAGTGAAATGCTTTATAATTCTATTACTGAAACCATCGGAAATACACCGCTTCTCAGGCTTTCCTCCATTGAGAAATTCCGGGGGAGCAAGGCGGCGGTTTACGGAAAGCTGGAGGCTATGAATCCTGCCGGAAGTATTAAAGACAGAGCCGCGCTTTCTATGATTCTGGACGCAGAAGAAAAAGGTATCCTGAAACCCGGAGGAACCATCATTGAGCCTACCAGCGGAAATACGGGCATCGGTCTTGCCTCCATTGCGGCAGCGAGAGGCTACAGGGCAATCTTTGTTCTGCCGGAAAGTATGAGCATTGAGCGCAGAAAACTTCTTGCGGCATATGGCGCAGAGGTGGTTCTGACTGACAGAGAAAAGGGTATGCAGGGTTCTGTAGATAAGGCGAGGGAGCTTCACAATGAAATTGCAGGAAGCATTATCGCAGGTCAGTTTGAAAATCCATCCAATGCACAGGCTCATATTGATACAACAGGGCCGGAAATATGGGAAGATCTTGAAGGAAAGGTGGATATTTTTGTTGCGGGAGTCGGAACCGGGGGAACCGTTACGGGCTGCGGCAGATTTCTGAAGGAAAAGAATCCGAAGATTCACATTGTCGCGGTAGAACCTGCCAATTCGCCGCTTTTGTCTGAGGGCAGAGCTGGAGCCCATAATCTGCAGGGAATCGGAGCGAATTTTGTTCCGGAGCTTCTGGATCAGAGCGTAATCGATGAAATTATTACGGTTAAGGAAGAAGATGCTTATACTCTCAGCAGACAGCTTGCAGAGAAAGAGGGGTATCTTGCCGGAATTACATCGGGAGCAAATCTTTGGGCGGCTGTACAGCTTGCAGAGCAGGAGGAAAACCGGGGAAAGAATATCGTTGTGATTCTGCCTGATTCGGGCGAACGGTATTTATCCACAGTGCTTTTTGATAAAAACCTTTAAAAAGATTAGATTTAAATCGAAAAAGGAGTTAATATGGCTGTTACAATCGAAGATCTTCTGAATCTTGAAAGTATGCGTGATTTTAAGATTGTTGCAGGAAAGAAAGGGCTCGGCCGTTCAATTACAGCGACGGAAATTCTGGATTTTGAGTTCATTCACGAAGGAGAGGAATACAGAGAGCGGGGATTTGACGGAGACAGTCTGGTACTGACCAGTCTTCTGTTTGCAAAAGATGATCCGGGACAGATCTTAAAGGCTGTTAAGAAATTGATTTCTCAAAATGTGCAGGCTCTTGCATATAAACCGGTGTTTTTCAAGGAGCTACCGAAAGAGGCGATTGCTTATGCGGATGAAATGAAATTTCCAATTCTGGAATTCGGTCATGATGAGTATTTTGAAGATATTATTTTCAGCATTCGTACCCAGGTGGAAAAGGACGGAAATCTTCTTAAGACAGAGCCGCTGTTTCAGGAAATGCTTTCACGGAATTTTACACAAGAAGAATCCTGCGAGGCTTTAGAAAAGATAAATCCGCTTTTGCGTCCGCAGGGAGTTGCAGTCTGTCTGCGTATAGAAGGTCTTGACGAAGGGCAGATTACCGGATTGATCAGGAGGTCGTGTCCTGATGATAAGCTGCGCAGCAAAGTATTTGTCGGGAAATGTGAAAATCGGATTTTTATCATTCTTTCGCAGGATGAAGATCACAAGTCAAGATTCCGGGCGCAGTTTGACGATGTAATGATTGCTTACGGTTTCGCGGGAAAAAATTTTACGGCGGGATTCAGTACAGTAAACAGGATTTCGCTTCATCTGGACAAGATGATAAGGCAGGCTTACTGGGCGGAAAAAGTAGCGGAAATTGAGAAAAAGACTGTTAAGTTTTACAGTGAGCTGGGTATATATAAGCTGATTGTACCTAATTTGCATACAGGAAGTATGCAGGAGTATATGGAGGAATATCTCGGTCCTCTCTTTGAGGAGGAGGGACCGGACGGTGAGCTTCTTCATACTGCAGTTTCCTATGTTATGACCGGCGGGGATATTCTGAAAACTGCAGAACAGCTGTATTGTCATAAGAATACAATCAGGTACAGGATTGGAAAATTGCAGGAAAAGCTGGACCCTGACAGCAGTGAAAAAGAGTTCTGGCAGAATCTGGCGGCTGCAGTTAAAATATATTTACTAATGAGAGATACTGAGGAGGAAAAGAAATGAAAAAGTATGTATGCGGCGCATGTGGTTATGAGTATGATCCGGCAGTAGGTGATCCGGATAACGGAATTGAACCGGGAACAGCATTTGAAGACCTTCCGGAAGATTGGGCATGTCCTCTCTGCGGACTTGGCAAAGACACTTTTGAAGAAAAAGCTGAATAAGAATCAGACTGAAAAGGGATTCGAGGTGATTTTATGAGCGCAATGTTCAAATTCAGTTACGGTCTTTTTGTTCTGACTGCCGGAGAGGGTGGGAAGGATAACGGCTGTATTATCAACACTGCGATACAGGTAACGCAGGATCCGAAGCAGGTTTCAATCTGTGTGAATAAAGCAAACTATACCTGCGGTATGATTGAGCGGACAGGAGCATTCAATCTGTCTTTCTTAAGTCAGGACGCAGATTTTGAGGTATTTAAGAGATTTGGTTTCAGCAGCGGGAAGGATACGGACAAGTTTGCAGGCTTTGAGGAATATGTTGACAGAGCGGCAAACGGAGTTCTGTATGTAAATCAGGCGGTTAATGCGATGATTTCCGTAAAGGTGAACCGCAGTATTGATCTCGGAACGCATATGATGTTTATCGGAGATGTGACAGCAGAAAAGGTTCTTTCCGATGTTCCGTCTGTGACCTATCAGTACTATTTCGATCATATTAAACCGGCTCCGGAAACAAAACCGAAACAAAAAGGTTTTGTCTGCAAAATCTGCGGATATGTTTACGAAGGCGATATACTTCCGCCTGATTTTATCTGTCCGATATGCAAACACGGCGCGGAGGATTTTGAGCCAATCGGCTGAGAAGCAGAGAGGTACCTGAATCCTATAAAGAGGATTTATCCTCTGATTTAGGAACTGCATTCAGATCAGTTTTACAGGTTTGTTTTAATGACGAATACTCGTCTCAAAGTTTTGAGGCGGGTATTTTTGTATCAAAAACAAAAAAATTACTATTTTTTTAGAATATAAGCCAAAGACAAATGCAATTAGGTTTGGTAGAATAACATTGTTGGTAAGAGAAGTGTTTGGGAAATGTTTCACCCCTAATAAAGTCCTAAAAGATAAATAAAAGATAAAATCCTATACCTTAATCAATAATTGTTAAATAACTTGAAACAGTTTCCTGAAAGGACTTCCATATGAAAAAAGGGGCTGTCGCATTAACGGAAATGAACCGTTAGGGCACGGCCCTTTCTTCATAGATTGAAAAATGACGGATGAACCAGGTGATAGTTCTCCGTCATTGCTTCTTTTTGCATAACACAAATAAGGGCAGCATGGCTGTCCAATCCTTTTTGTGTGAAATTTTCCCGGCTAAAATTATGCGGCTTTCTTTTCTTCCTCTTTCAGCGCATAAAGATGCAGATCCAGTTTGTCGTTCTGGATTCTGCTGTGAAGCCAGCCCAGGTTATGAGCCATGGCGTACAGGACGTATTCTGCTAAGACATTCTTTGTTCCGCGGCATAGGAATCTGGTAAATCCGCTGTCTCCCTTAATATCTGCAAATCCCCCTTCTGCCTGAATGCTTCTGTTCATGCGGAGTTTCTTTCCTT
>CALBGO010000010.1 GCA_937894585.1 uncultured Eubacterium sp. | reverse complement strand
ATTCGGGACTTTCACCCATTAGAATGTGCGCTCGCCGAGCACACCATAAAAGAGACCCAAAGATTTTCTCTTTGAGCCTATCTGATGGTGGAGCCGGCGAGAGTCGAACTCGCGTCCGAAAGCATTTCCACAGGAGTTTCTCCGAGCGCAGCTGATGATTTAGATTTCGCTTTTCTGACCGTCCGTCAGCAGACTGACAGAAAGGCTATTCCGTTGTTCCCTTACGATACCGGAAACTCCCGCAAGGTTTTCCTGTATGATTCGATGCCAGGAATCCGACCTACAGGTAAATCGAAGCTGACACGCGTGCTGCGTAAATTAAGCAGCTAATGCGAAATTATTGTTGTTATTTTTAGCGTTTATATTTAACGCGTCCTTTTTTAGGTAGACCGGACGAACTACCGCTCGCTTATCCTGCTTCTACACCCCCGTCGAAACCTTTACGGCCCCTTAAGTGTGCATACAGCTATTTTACAACACTTGAAACTGTTTTACAATAACAAAAATATGGCTTAAATTGAATTTACTGCAAAATACGCCAAAAATAGACAGCTTCATCGTCTCCGCTAAATAATTGATTCTCACTGTTACTGTTGCTTTTCCTCTCCCGCATAAGAAACAAGCTTCCCTACAGAAATCAACAGCGAAAAACACTGAGCGTCCGAAACATCATAGTATATGCGGTAGACCCGCGCTTTACCACCTCTGCTTCATTGCATGCTCCATTTTGCGCGCTGCATCTTTTTTCGCAATGGTTTCCCGCTTATCGTAATTTTTCTTTCCCCGAGCTACAGCAAGCTCCATCTTGGCGCGGCCGTCTTCGTTGATATATAAATTCAGCGGAATCAAAGTCAGACCCTTCTGCGTTGTATAACCGATCAGCTTTCTGATTTCCTGCTTATGTAACAAAAGCTTTCTCGGGCGCAACGGATCCACATTAAACCGGTTTCCCTGCTCATAAGGGCTGATATTCATGCCGTATACAATCATTTCACCGTTTTCAACCTTGGCATAGCTTTCCTTGATGCTGACTTTTCCGGCACGAATAGATTTAATCTCTGTCCCGGTCAGTACAATCCCGGCTTCGTAAACTTCTTCTATAAAATAATCATGGCGCGCCTTTTTATTGTTGGCAGCCATTTTTTTCTGTCTTTTTACCATGTATAAATCACCTTTCCCAAAATCTCACTCTCATCCGGCATCCCCACAAATTCACTACGGCTGTCAGTGCTGGCAGTTCTGTTATCTCCCAATACAAAAACTTTTCCGATAGGCACACGAACCTGCTCCATTTCGCCGCCGGTTCCCTGTGAGAATACATAGCCTTCCTCAATTTCTCTGTTATTTACATAGACCTTTCCCCCGGTTATCATCACCCGGTCACCGCCGACAGCAACAATTCGCTTCATCATAATGCCGTTTTCCCCGGTCACCGCATACACCCGGTTGGGAATCAAAATCACATCCCCGCGGGCGGGTTTTCTGTCTCCGGCATAGGCAAACCTGCTGACCAAAGCTTTTTCACCGTATTCATAAGTCGGCAGCATACCGTTATCCTCTACCTGCGTCATCTGAAATGCAAGGGAAAGACCCAGTCCCGATCCTGTTCCCAAAACTGCCGCCAGCAGAAAGGCTAAGATTCTCTTCATTTAATTCAACTCCCGATTAAACCAATTTTGTTAAACGGGAAAATCCGAAAAAAGACCTCTCCGATGATTGCTTTCTCCTCAATAAAACCGACTTCAAGAAATCTGCTGTCAGTGCTGTGCAGCCTGTTATCGCCCATGCAGAAATAATTTCCCGAAGGCACTGTCACCTCCGGAACTTCTCCGTTGGTAATACCGTCCTTGATATAACTTTCTTCCAGAACTTCTCCGTTTATGTACACTTTTCCGGAATCGACGGCAACAGTATCCCCCGGCACTGCAATCACCCGCTTGATCAGATTTTTCATACCTCCGTTTTCCGTATCCCGAAGGTGAGATTGAAATACGATCACATCACCCCGCTGCGGCATTCTTCCGCTTTTATATGCCTGTCTGTTAATCAGAAGATAATCCCGGTGTTCAAAGCTCGGCTCCATAGAAATGCCGAACACTGCGGTCGGCAGAATAAACTGAAGCACAATTACCGCCGATATTCCGGCAGTCAAAATTGCCTTTACCCATTCACAGATATTTTCTCCTGTCTTTTTTTTCATATCCCTTCCTTTTTCAATCGTCTGTCGTTCTCTATTCTGTTAATCCACCGCCAGTTTCAATTTTATCAATCACCTTTCAGTCTCCATACGGACTTTTTATTATGCCGAACTGGCTGAACGGATATACGCGCAGCACTACTTTTCCGACAATATCTTCTTCGGAAATACAGCCCACACTCGGATCTCTGCTGTCTATGCTGACTTCCCGGTTATCACCCATACAGAACACCTGCCCGTCCGGAATCACCATAGATTTGATATCTCCCGCAGTATAACCGTCCTTGGTATAATCCTCCTCAAGAAGTTCTCCGTTAATATACACTTTTCCTTCTCTGATATCCAAAGTCTCTCCCGGCATAGCGACAATTCGTTTAATCAGCATTTTCTCCTTGCCGCTTTCCTGCACCAAATCCGAATGCACCACAACCACATCTCCCCGCTGCGGTTCTCCGAACAGCTTGTAAGACTGTTTGCTCACAAGGAGGTAATCGTTCTCGTGGAAGTTAGGCTCCATAGAGCTCTGTTTTACAACCGTCGGCTTGATAAACTGTATTACAACCAACGCAATAACAACTGCCAGCAATATATCTTTAATCCATTCCTTCATAATGTATAACTTCCCCTCTTATACTAATCCTGTTCAAAAATCTGTTTTTTTATTCTTTCAAAATCAGCGCCGAGTTCTGCCTTGATGACTTTCCCGCTGAGATAGGAAAGTTCTCCCGCGCACTGCTCAAAGTCAAGCTGATAGGCATGAAGAAGCTGTGCGTGCAGATCAAAATCCTTGGCGGCTAAATGATTCACCCTGCGGTCTCCGTATTTTGCATCACCGATGACAGAAAAACCCGCATCGGCAAGGTGGGCTCTGATTTGGTGGGTTCTGCCCGTGATAATCTCCACCTTTACCAAAGTAAAAGGTCTGCCCCTCCAGATGCCGTATTCCAAAGGCTCTGCGACAGTTTCCATCTGTCTCTGACCCGACTCCCCCGGAAGCACTGTAATTCTGTTTTTCTCAGTGTCCTTCACCATACTTCCAAACAAATGAAGAGGGTTCTTCATTGTACCGCTGACAATGGTCAGATAAAATTTACGTATCTGCCCGGTTTCCCGGATCAGCCGATTCAGCTCCTGCAGCGCCGGATTGTTTTTGCCAAAAAGTACAAGACCTGTGGTATTCCTGTCCAGCCGGTTTACAGGCGCAGGTGTAAAGGTCTTCTCGATTCTCGGATTGTAATCGCCCTTTTCAATCAGATAATCGATAACCTGATTGGCAAGATGATTTTTCTTTTCGCGGCTGTCTCCGTGGGTCAGAAGACCGTACGGCTTCACAGCTGCCAGAATATTTTCATCTTCATAGGCGATGGAAAACTGCCGCTTCACTCTGCCGCCTCGGCGCTCTTTTCGGAATTTTTCCATATCCGTCTCACTGATATAAAGCGTAACCTCGTCTCCAAGCTGCAGAAGGGTATCTTCTTTCCCTCTCTTTCCGTTGACTTTAACATCCTTCCGAATTGCCTTATAAATAAAACTCAAAGGCGCATTTGCCAGGTATTTGCGAAGAAACTTGTCCAGTCTCTGATTCTGTTCATTTTTACCGATTTCAATTTTAACCATGGTAAATATTATACATCATCGCGCAGACTAAATCAAAATTTATTTGTTCTTTTCCGCAAAGTATGTTAAATTATATATATCAAAATCTGATGAAAAGGGGGGAAACTTTATGAAGCGTCTTAAAGACTTTTTTTATGATAAGAACGATATTCTTATCGCCCTTGCGATATTAGTATTAGCCGCCGCACTGATTATATGGCGTATGGAAGTAATTATGGCATATCCCAAGACTATGGCGGAGAAAACCGGAACGGTCAATACCACCGAGGAAAAAGCAGTCGACAGCAAGTCCGATCAGGAAAACGGGGAGGATTCCGATTCCTCACAAGGTTCTTCTGTCTGGACAAACGGTGTTCTGTCCCACGAAGTGACCGTTACGGTACAGGGAGGTTCTGCTACCGCGGCTGTCCAGAGCCTTATTGACGCGGGGCTGTTTGAATCCTACGACCAATATGCCGGTGTCTGCAAAGCCGCCGGGTATACCCCTGAAAATATTAAAGCGACTACTTTTACTTTCCAGGCAGGCAGCACCCAGACGGACATTGCAAAGACGGTTACACAGTAATGCTGCGGATACAGCAGAGCGAATTTCCGCCGTTCCGTTTATCTTACGGCAGATCCGGCGCCCCGGTGTTCACCGTTCATTGACCCTGCAGGCAGTGCCGTTTATACAACAAAAATTTACTTTTTCAAAAGCCCGATGATTTTTGTCAGACGGGCTTTTTGTTCGCCGTTCATCATGGGCATCAAGCTCTGCACCGCCGCAACCTGTTTTTCATAGGGAATATTGGCTGCGGTCAGCCGGTCTTTAATCTTCATAATTTCGGACACCAACTCGGCATCGCTCTTTTTTTCATAAGCTTTGACTTTTGAAACCGTCTGCTTATCTTCGGGTTTAATCCCCAGCTGAGAAGCCAGATTCATAATGGTCTTATCGTCCAATTGCATTTTAACACTCCTTTTTATATCTTGATTTCTTTATCAATATATGCACCGAATCTCTTTCTATTTCATAATATACTATAGAAATTACGGAGGTGAACCATGGCAAACAATCTGAATCCCCTGCCTGTTATTGCTGTACTCTTTCTTTTAAAAAACGGCGGAAATCTGCGGCAGCGCATGCCGTCTGTCAGCACACTGCAGCTGGAGTCTATGCTGGATAACGCCCATTCGATGCTGCATACCCTTGAAAAACTGGGCAGTTTTGTGCAAAACAGCTCTCAGGTATCCCTGCCCGATATGAAAAAAATGATGGAAATCGTTGAAAAAATACCTCTTTAGTGTATAATAAGGGCAGTGAGTTAATATTTCATTTTATATGTTTCGTAATGTTTTTCGGACATAAATAAAGGATAAAAGCTACGGAGGTAACAGCATGGCTTTAGTTACAACAAAAGAAATGTTTGCAAAAGCAATCAAAAGCGATTACGCAATCGGCGCCTTTAATGTAAACAATATGGAAATTATCCAGGGTATCGTTGAGGCCGCTCAGATAGAAAAAGCGCCGCTGATTTTACAGGTTTCCGCAGGAGCGCGCAAATATGCAAAACCTGCCTACCTGAGAAAACTTGTGGAAGCGGCAATTGAGGATACCGGCATCGATGTGGCCCTGCATCTGGATCACGGCGAAGATTTCGAAATCTGCAAAAAATGTGTGGACGACGGTTTTACATCTGTTATGATCGACGGCTCCAAGCATTCTTTTGAAGAAAATATCGCCCTGACAAAAGAGGTTGTGGAATACGCCCACGCCCACGGTGTTGTAGTGGAAGCCGAACTGGGCAAACTGGCCGGCGTTGAGGACAACATCAAGGTGGATGCTCGCTCCGCAACATTTACAGACCCTGACGAAGCGGCGGAATTTGTAGAAAGAACCGGCGTTGACTCTCTGGCGATTGCCATCGGAACCAGTCACGGCGCCTACAAATTCAAAGGCGAGCCGTATCTGGACTATGAAAGACTGAAAAAGATTCACTCTCTGATTCCCGACACGCCTCTGGTTCTCCACGGAGCTTCTTCCGTCCTGAAAGAATTCGTGGACAGATGCAACCAATACGGCGGTGAAATTCCGGGCGCTCAGGGCGTACCTGAAGATATGATTCATGAAGCCGTAAAATACGGAATCTGCAAAGTCAATGTAGACACTGACTTAAGACTTGCAATGACTGCGGAAATCCGCAGAGTTCTTGCCGAAAACCCGGGTGAATTCGATCCTCGTAAATATCTGGGACCGGGAAGAGAAGCCATTACAAGAATGGTGCAGCACAAAATCAAAGATATGCTCAACGCATCCGGAAGAATGTAATTTTTCCAGAATTGACACTGAAAATGACACTAAATACTCTTTGCGAAAATAATAAAAAAATAAAAGATTGAAACATTGAAACATTGAGGCATCGAAACATTGATATTTCTTCTGTGCCGAATCCGTTTTCCGCACAGACAATCTATTTTCCGTACAGACAATCTGCTTTTGAATAATCAATCTGCTTTTCGAAACATCAGTCTGCTTTTCACATAGTCAATCTATTTTCCGCATAATCAAAAGGACTGCCTGCATTGCCGGATTACCGCCGGTAAAATGCTGCGCAGTCTTTTTCAGTGGAAGAATTACATATATTATTATATGATTTTCGTATAATCCGCTATCCGATATATGATTCCAATTCAGTCCCAGCTGACTTTTCCCCTTTTTATGTAATTCATCACAAAGAAACAACTGCGCCTCCCCTCGCATACGACTCGCCGCCGGCAGCCGCTGTGATTTCCCTTTGCAGATGATTTGCCGCCGAACAGCTGCTGCTATTTCCCTTCGCAAATAATTCGCCGCCGAGCAGCTGCTGATGTTTCTCGCTTTATACAATTCAGCCTCAAGAAACAAGCGCAGCTTCCTCTTGCATACGATTCGTTACTAAATAACAATTGATTTTTTTCCTTGGGCTTCCAATGCAGGCCCATTCTCCAAAACGCCTATACCCTTACCCCGTATATTTTGCTTTTTGAGCCGGGGAAATCCCCTGGCTACTCCCTTTGTTCTGATTTTACAGGAGATTTTTGCCGGAAAATATGAGAAGATGGATGCCTGTATTTGCATTTGATCCCATCATATTCCATTTTTGTGCTTGTTTTAGAGCAAATTTCATCATTTACAGGAAATTTTTTCCTGTAAATTGACGCAAAATCGAAAAAAGTAACCCTTGTTTCCTTCATATACCCCCCTCTTTCCTATTGAAAATCCCCTGGTTTCTGCCAAAAACACAGGTCGCAGGGGATTCAGAGCTTATCCGATAGCCGAATGTTTTAAAAACCACAGTTTGCAGGAGATTTGAATCAAATACGAAACCACAGGATTTGAAAAAGGGTACGGCGCGTTTACAGACGCACCGTACCCTATGGTTGCTTTATATCTTAAGGCTTAACTGCCGTATCAGCGGCTTTCCTGTTTCCCCTCTTTTTCCTCTCGGACAATGCAGACAGCTTCCACTCTGCTCTTTACATCAAGTTTTCGGAACAGATTGTAAACATGTGCCTTTACCGTACTTTCAGAGATAAACAGCTCTCCCGCAATCTGCGTATTGGTTTTTCCCGCATAGATTTCCGACAGGATCTCAACTTCTCTCTTGGTCAGCTCATAAGAAGCGCGTACATTTTCCAATGCTGTTTCCAGACTCATAGTCTGCGGCTGCGGCTGCACCGCCGGTTCGGTCATATAAGAATTGTAGAAATCCCGTTTATACAGTAGCACCAGATTTGCAGCATTGATCACCAACCAGAAAAAAATTGTCATATCCAGAATGTTTCTGTTATCTGTATGCAAAAGCCCGGATTCGCTGAAGAAGAAGCTTGCATAGTTCATCGTCATAAAAACGGAAATAACAACTTTATAGCCTACCAGCTTTACAGGCTCTTTTTTCTTCATACTGCGGCTGATACAGGAAAGGCTCCCTAAAACCAGCAGTACAATCAGCGGTACATCGATAACCAGACGAATCCAGAACTCATCTCTGAAAAGCACTACGGAAACCAGCCAAACTGCCATATATACTGCAACATACCGCTCCGTGATTTTAACGAAAAAGTCAGGCTCCTCATCGCTGTAAACGGAATTCTCCACTTTCAGCCATAACAGAACCAGTATTGCGATAATCGCGTCACCGATACTGAGCATCAGATTGCTTACACCCTTGTGTATAATATTGTCAAAATAATATATTGCAAAATCATACACATTCATAAACAGCAGCAGTCCCACAAAAGGCTTCATAACAGTAAAGGTCTTCTCTTTATCACCCTTTCCGGCAAGCCACTGAATCGTTAAAGCGGAAACGCCGATCAGTATCGTAAAAATATAGCAAAATACAATCACATGTCTCATAAAGACTGTCCCTCTCCTTTTTTCTGTTCTATTTCCGATACTCAAAATCCGCTTGCGGAAACACTTCGGAGCAGACTACCGAATGGTATGTTCCTCAATCAAATCATTTTTCATATTCCACAGATTCTGCGATAAATCCACATAATAAGTCTGCGGATTCTCAAAACGCAGCGTTTCGCTCCACAGAGTATCCATCTGTTCTTTGCAGTACTCTCTCACCTCATCAACAGGCGGGCAGGTATATACACACTTTCCCTTGTCGAAAATCTGTACCCGCAGATTTTCTGCGCGGAAATTATACAATTTCTTCTTCTTCCAGATTGCATTCGGATCAAATATCTCATATCCGTCCACTTCCGGAATTACTTCTCCGTCTACAGTCATAACATCGGCAAGGGCCTTGCCGGTCTCCTTGTCATACAGACGGTAAAGGGTCTTGAATCCCGGATTTGTGATTTTCTCCACATTCTCGGATATTTTGATTTTCGGAATGATGACACCGTTCTGTTCCAATGCGGCAAGTTTATAAACGCCGCCGAATACCGGTTCCGATTTTGCGGTAATCAGCCGCTCGCCCACACCAAAGGAGTCGATCTGCGCCCCTTCCATAATCACATCTCTGATGATATATTCATCCAAAGAATTAGATACGGTGATGGTACAGTCGGTCAGCCCCGCATCGTCCAGCATCTTTCTTGCCTTCTTCGTCAGATACGCCACATCTCCGCTGTCGATGCGGATTCCCATTTTCTTCGGCTTCACTTCTTTGAACACTTTAATCGCATTGGGAACGCCGGATTTCAAAACATTGTAGGTATCTACAAGAAGCGTGCAGTTATCGGGATAAATCTCCGCATACTTCTTAAAAGCTTCATATTCGCTTGGGAACATCTGCACCCAGCTGTGTGCCATAGTTCCCAGCGCCGAAATCCCGTAATCTCTGTCAGCGATGGCACAGGCTGTTCCTGCACAGCCGCCGATATATGCAGCGCGGGCCCCGTAAACAGCAGCCGCTGTACCGTGGGCTCTTCTGGTTCCGAACTCCATAACCGGCCGTCCCTGCGCCGCTCTTACAATTCTGTTCGCCTTCGTTGCAATCAAACTCTGATGATTGATAATCAGAAGAATCATCGTTTCTATAAACTGCGCCTGAATCATAGGTCCTCGGACCGTGAGAACCGGTTCATGAGGAAAAATCGGCGTACCTTCCGGCACTGCCCAAACATCACAGGAAAACCGAAAGTTTCTGAGGTATTCCAGAAATTCTTCGCAGAAAACACCTTTCCCTCTGAGAAATTCTATATCTTCTTCCGTAAACTTCAAATTTTCAAGGTAATCGATAACCTGTTCGACCCCTGCCATAATGGCGTAGCCGCCTCCGTCAGGGACCTTTCTGAAGAACATATCGAAATATGCGATATCCTCCTTCATATTACCTGACTGCAGATATCCGTTCGCCATTGTAATTTCATAAAAATCGGTCAGCATCGTCAGGTTTTCATTCTTACTCATTGGAATTATCTCCTTTATTATCAAGCAGTTTTGCTTTCACAGCCTCCATCGTAAAAGGCCTGAAACATGTACAATATACTATTATACACTATTTCAGAATTTTCTTCAAGAACTCTCCTGTATAGGATTGTTCACACGCCGCAATTTCTTCCGGTGTGCCTGCTGCCACAACGGTGCCGCCTCTGGTCCCGCCTTCCGGTCCCAAGTCGATAACATAATCGGCGCGCTTGATTACATCCAGATTATGCTCGATTACAACTACGGTATTGCCGGCGTCCACCAGCTGATCCAACACCTGCACCAGCTTATCCACATCGGCAAAATGCAGTCCCGTCGTCGGCTCGTCCAGAATATACAGGGTTTTTCCCGTGCTCCGCTTGGAAAGCTCCGACGCAAGTTTGATTCTCTGCGCTTCACCACCGGACAGCTGGGTGGACGGCTGTCCCAGTTTAATATAGTCAAGTCCCACTTCGTTCAGCGTATCCAGATGACGCTTGATGGAAGGCAGATTCTGAAAGAAATCCAGCGCCTCTGCCACACTCATATTCAACACATCGAAAATACTTTTGCCTTTGTATTTTACTTCCAGCGTCTCCCTGTTATACCGCTTGCCTTTGCAGACTTCACACGGCACATAAACATCCGGCAGAAAATGCATTTCGATTTTAATGATACCGTCTCCGCTGCAGGCTTCACACCGGCCGCCTTTTACATTAAAGCTGAACCGTCCCTTCTCAAAGCCTCGGATTTTGGATTCCGGAAGAGATGCGAAAAGATCTCTGATAAAAGTAAACATCCCCGTATAGGTTGCCGGATTGGAGCGAGGGGTTCTGCCGATGGGCGACTGATCAATATCGATGATTTTATCGATATGCTCAAGTCCCAAAATTTCATCGTATTTCCCTGCGGCTTCTTTGGTTCTGCTGATCGTGCGGGAAGCGCCTTTATAAAGAATTTCGTTAATCAGACTGCTCTTGCCGGAACCGGACACCCCGGTCACGCAGACAAATTTCCCCAGTGGAATCTCCACATCAATGTTTTTCAGGTTGTTTTCCGCCGCGCCTTTAATGGTAATAAATTTACCATTTCCTTCCCTGCGGTGTTTCGGCACTTTGACGGATTTTTTCCCTGACAGGTACTGACCGGTAATCGAATCGGGACAGGCTTTAATATCCTCCACGGTTCCCTGGGCTACCAGTTCACCGCCGTAAATACCCGCGGCAGGTCCGATATCAATAATATGATCTGCTGCGTACATCGTATCTTCGTCATGTTCCACAACCAGCAGCGTGTTTCCCAAATCCGTCAGCTCCCGCAGTGTTTTCAGAAGTTTTTCATTGTCCTTCTGATGCAGACCGATGCTGGGCTCATCCAGAATATACAGCACGCCCATCAGACTGGAACCGATCTGCGTAGCCAGCCTGATTCTCTGTGATTCGCCCCCGGAAAGGGTGCCTGCGGAACGGGACAGCGTCAGATAATCCAGACCCACATTGATTAAAAATCCGAGACGCTCCTTGATTTCCTTCAAAATCTGTCTTCCGATGATGGCTTCTTTTTCGGTCAGTTTAAGGCTGTCAAAGAAATCGTACGCATCGCGGATCGAAAGATCCGAAACCTCCGCCAGATTCTTCCCGCCGACAGTCACCGCCAGAACCTCCGTTTTCAGACGCTTTCCCTTACAGTCCAGACAATCCTTCGTCATCATATATTTTGCCATTCGTTCCTTCATAAACTCGGAACCGGTTTCCCGATAACGCCGCTCCAGATTGTTGATCACGCCCTCGAAAGGATGATCCCTTTCGGATTTTGCGCCGGAGCTGCGGCTCACATATGTGTACTTCAGATGGCGCGTTCCTGTGCCATACAGAAGCTCCTTCTTGAATTTCTCCGGAAGCTCGTTGTACGGCAGCGTCAGATCCACACCGTGATCTCTTGCCAAAGCGTCGATCATCTGTCTGTAAAATCCGGAAAACTCCATCGATGCAAAAATTTTTCCCAAGGCGCCCTTGATGATACTTTTCTCTCCTTCGATGATCAGATCCGGATCGATCTTCTGCGTAAAACCCAATCCGTTACAGGTCGGACATGCGCCGAACGGACTGTTGAAAGAAAACATCCGCGGTTCCAGTTCTTCAATGCTGATGCCGTGTTCCGGACAGGCAAGCTTTGTGGAAAATGTCTTTTCTTCCTTCCAATCTTTGTCAATAAACTGCACAACAACAAGGCCGTCCCCCTCGCGCATAGCCAGTTCCGCAGCTTCGGAAATACGGCTCTCCTGCCCCGGTCTTACGACAATACGGTCCACAACGATTTCTATGGTATGTTTGAACTTCTTGTCCAGCTTGATTTCTTCTTCATTGATCAAACGGATTTCACCGTCAACTCTGACTCTGGTAAACCCTTCCTTGCGGATTCGTTCCAAAATCTTAACATGCTCGCCTTTTCGCTGTCTCACCACCGGCGCCATAATCATCAGCTTGGTGCCTTCCGGATACTCCATAATGGTATCCACCATCTGATCCACCGTCTGACTGGTGATCGGCTTTCCGCAGACCGGACAATGGGGCTGTCCGATTCTGGCATACAGCAGTCTCAGGTAATCGTGGATCTCCGTCACCGTACCCACGGTGGAGCGGGGATTTTTGCTGGTCGTCTTCTGATCTATGGAAATTGCAGGCGAAAGTCCCTCTATCATTTCCACATCCGGTTTATCCATCTGTCCCAAAAACTGTCTTGCATAAGAGGACAGACTTTCCACATAGCGCCGCTGTCCCTCGGCGTAAATTGTATCAAATGCCAGAGAAGATTTTCCCGAGCCGGAAAGTCCCGTGAGCACAACCAGCTTGTCACGGGGAATTGTAACATCAATATGTTTCAGGTTATTTTCACTGGCGCCTTTGACAATGATCTCGTTAGCCATTTGTTATACTCCTTTATCTGTTGCAGTTTATATGATATATTTCTGCCGAAACATTTCGTCGGTTTGTCTGTGATGCAGAAACCGCCGATGCTCAGATCAGTCTGGTTTTATACTCGAAGATCTGATCACGCAGCTGAGCCGCCCGTTCGAACTGCAGATCCGATGCTGCCTGTTTCATTTCTTTTTCCAATTCCTTGATAAACACTTTCAGTTCCTTCTGCGTCATCTCCGCAGGCTTCTTACCTTTATGTCTGCCTTCTTCTTCGGCAGGTCTGGTCGCCTCGATCACAGCACGAACGGATTTTTTCACACTGGTCGGCGTAATGCCGTGCGCTTGGTTATAACGATTCTGAATACTGCGGCGGCGCTCCGTCTCATCCATTGCCGCCCGCATGGCTTTGCTGATATCATCGGCATACATAATCACGCGTCCGTCTGCATTTCTCGCCGCGCGACCAATGGTCTGAATCAGAGAAGTTTCTGTTCTGAGGAATCCTTCTTTATCTGCATCCAAAATCGCCACCAGAGAAACCTCCGGAATGTCCAGTCCCTCTCGGAGCAGGTTAATCCCCACCAGCACATCAAATTCACCCAAACGCAGATCCCTGATAATCTCCAGTCTCTCAAGTGTGTCCACCTCGGAATGCAGATACCGGACTTTGATCCCCGCATTGGTCAGATAGGTGGTCAGGCTCTCCGCCATCTTTTTGGTCAGTGTTGTGACAAAAGCCCTTTCTCCCTTTGCTGCCGTCTGCTTCAGCTCTCCGATCAGATCGTCAATCTGCCCTTCGGTTTTGCGTACTTCAATCGGCGGATCAAGAAGACCCGTCGGTCTGATAATCTGCTCTGCCGTAATCCCCTCTGCCATTTCTCTTTCGTAAGACGCCGGCGTTGCACTGACATAAATCGCCTGATTGACAAGCTTCTGCCACTCCTCAAACTGAAGCGGTCTGTTGTCCAGCGCCGACGGCAGACGGAAACCGTATTCCACCAGAGAAGATTTTCTGGAACGGTCGCCTGCATACATCGCGCGCAGCTGCGGCAGCATAACATGGGACTCATCGATCATAATCAGAAAATCATCGGGGAAATAGTCAATCAACGTATACGGACGGGTCCCCGGCGCCAGACCGTTAATATGACGGGAGTAGTTTTCAATGCCCTTGCAGGTGCCGATTTCCCGCAGCATTTCCATATCGTAACGGGTACGCTGCTCAATTCTCTGCGCCTCCAGCAGCTTGCCCCGATCCTTAAACCACTGCACCCGCTGCGCAAGTTCCTCTTCAATGGTCACCAACGCCTTTTCCATATTTTCTTTGGAAGTCACATAGTGAGACGCCGGATAAATCGCAACATGATTCCGAAGACCCAGAATTTCTCCGGTCAGCGGATTCATCTCTTTGATACTCTCTATTTCATCGCCGAAAAGTTCAATGCGGACCGCCTTGTCAGACCCTGCCGGAAATACATCGATGATATCTCCGCGAACCCTGAATGTGCCCCGCTCAAAAGCCAGATCGTTTCGGTTATACTGAATATCCACCAGTTTCCGTAAAATTTCATTTCTCGGCTTTTCCATGCCGGGGCGCAGGGAAATCAGCTGATTCTCGTAATCGAAAGGACTCCCCAAGCCATAGATACAGGAAACGGAAGCCACGATAATTACATCTCTGCGTTCCGCCAGCGCAGCAGTTGCCGAGTGGCGCAGCTTTTCTATCTCCGCATTAATGTCGGAATCCTTTTCGATATAAGTGTCGGTGGACGGCACATAGGCCTCCGGCTGATAATAATCGTAATAGCTCACAAAATATTCCACTGCATTTTCAGGAAAAAACTCCTTAAATTCACCGTGAAGCTGTGCAGCAAGTGTCTTGTTGTGGGAGATCACCAGTGTAGGCTTCTGCACCTGCTCGATGATATTGGCCATGGTAAATGTCTTACCGGAGCCTGTTACACCCATGAGTGTCTGGTGCTTTTTTCCTGCAAGAACGCCCTGCGCCAAGGTCTCGATCGCCTTGGGCTGATCCCCTGTCGGCGCGTAGTCGGAATGTAATTTGAACTCCATACAGCTCCTCCTTATTCTTTGCTTCTGTTTCTATCTTAACCAAATATAAAATGCTTTTCAAGTCTGATGATGCCCGCTTCTCTCTATATATTCTACACAAAAAAGGAGCGGTTCACGCTCCCTTAGTATAACATATTTCATCAGAATCCGCAAACAGATGTTCGCTTTCTGATTTTCTCTAGATTATCCTCTTTTGCAGACAAACCACCGGTCAATCCTAACCACAGACGACAGTCATGCAGCCTTTTCCACAGCCGCAGCTTCTTCTTCCGCATATTTGTTTTCCAGATAATTTCCCGCAAACATACATATCGTGATGACAACCGCGCCAATCATCCCTGTGAAACTGAGTTTTTCCGCCAGGAAAATCCGGGCAAGTACCGCTGTGAATATCGGCTCCGCACAAAGCAGAATGGATACCATTGATGCCGAAATATGACTCAGAGCCACATTCTGAAGCGCAAAAGCCGCCACGGTACAAAGTACCGCCAGATAAGCGACCACCGCCCACGCCGAAGGTTCCACCGCCGTAATATCAAAATCCCGTTCCCATATCAGAATTCCCGGAATTGTAGCCAGAAACGCCAAAGTCGTCTGTACAGCAGAAATCGTTACAGCATCCAGATTTTTCAAACCCTTTTCTCCATAAACAAAGGATATCGCCGATGAAACCGATGTCATCAGTGCAAGGACTTCTCCCCAGCCAAATGCAAACACTCCGCCGCTGGAGCACAGAAGATACAGGCCTGCCGCTACAGAAAGCTGCACCGGCAGATTTGCCGCTTTATACGGCCGTTTCAGCACTGCAAGGGCAATAAAAGGTGTAAAAACAACGGGCAGTCCCATAAGAAAACCCACATTGGTAGCACTGGTCAAATCCAAAGCAAGGTTGCTGAAAATATATGCGCCGGCAGCACTGAGACCTGCCGGAAGCCAATCGGAAATCTTTGCTGTCTTCAGCTGACTCAGGATTTTTTTACCCCAAAACACATAAAAAATCAAGGACGCTGCACCGAACCTGAAAAAAAGACACCAAAAAGGTGTAATACTCTCATATGCAAACTTGGTAATTACATTGCCCACGGCAAAAATTGTCGCCTGAAGCAGCACGAAAAGATAGTAAGTCAGTTTATGATTCATCTGTGTTCTCTCTTATTCTCCAATCAAATCAATTTCGCCACATCATTTTATCACAGAAAGCAGAAAATGAAAACCCCGTATATTTCAAGACAGCCTGTGATTTCGCCTTACATTTTATCCTGCAGCGTTCTTAGTTTATAAATATATGCAATTTGTGTTATCACATATATGCCGAAAAAGATAAAGAAGATGCCTGCCGAAATTTTACCGATCAGCGCCAGAATGGTAATTGCCGCAGAAAACAGTACAGTCATAATATCAAAAGCAAACGATTTTGCAATCCTGTTTATGCTGATATTTCTTTCATCCTTCGCTTCGATTTCAAGTTCTTTTTTGATGTCTTTGTCCGATTTGATAAAAACATCGCAAACGCCGCCGATAATGATTCCGATTCCCGTTATAATCAGAACGAAAGGTAATTTGCCGCTTGGAATCTCCAGATAGCCGAATCTGTCTAAACCATATCCAAATATGCTTGCACAGATCATAACAACTCCGATTGCTGTTGTAAGATTATTCAATCCCTTTTTCATAAGTCTTCCTCCTCATAAATAAAGATATCTTCAATGCTCATATCAAAATATCCGGCAATCTTAAAAGCCAGCAGTATAGATGGATTGTATCTTCCGTTTTCCAGAGAGCCTATGGTCTGGCGGGAAACCTCAAGTGCCGAAGCTAAATCTTCCTGTTTAATTCCTCTTTGTTTTCGCAGTTCTTCTAAACGATTTTTCACACGGTTCTCCTTTCTGCCTGATTTACGGAAAGTTTACTTTCCATTTTCATTATACATCAGCCAGCTCGAATGTCAAGTAAACTTTCCATCAGAATGTCAAAATAAAAAAACAAAAGCCCCGGGCACAATGCTCGAGGCCTGATACTGCAATAAACGGAACAAATTTATATTTACCGCCTTCTATATGTAAATACAATCCCGATTACAGCTCCAACAAAAATAAATGGCGCCAATCTTACGAATAAAAACTCAAATCCATGCAACAGAGTGCCCGCAATCGCTAACTCAGGGTTATGAAAATCCCAATTCAGATATTCACTTCCCATCGCCATAAAGGCAATGAAAATGACTGCAATAATTGTACATAGTGAAATCAGCAGGTAACGAATCGCCCGGATTCTCATCTTGCTTCTTTTTGCAAGCTGAAGATTGATAACCTCAAGTTTTTCAGAAATGCGCTTCATATTTTCTTCATTCAAACATTCTTCCTGTACAGTTTCTCCGAGCAGAGTGCCTACTGATGTATCCAGTTCTTCTGCTAACGAGATCAGCATTGCTGAATCGGGGACCGATAATCCAGTTTCCCTTAGTTAAAGATATTGTTGGGTATCTCAAGATGTGTCATTCGATTTTGCCGATAAAGCGGTAGAAGATTTCTACCTCCTGTTCCCGGCTTCCGTCCTCACCTTTGACCGCTTCATGGACAACGATTTTTTCAATCAGCGTATTCAAAAGTTCGGCGGTCAGTTCTGTTGGATTGACGCACTCTTTCATCAAGGCAATCCATTTTTCTGCGTCTACGGCGTTCTGGCTTTCAGTGGCGATAGCGGATTGAAGCTGTTCAATCTTTTCGTCCAGTTCAGCCTGTTCGCTTTGGTACTTCCCGGACAGCATAGAGAAGTTGTATTCCGTGATACGCCCCGCCGCCCAGTCCTCATACATCCGGGCAAACAGGGTATCGACTTCGGCTTTCCGCTTCTCCGCTTTGTTCAACTCTGCGGCTTGCTTCTTTCTTGCGGCGGCCTGTCCCTTGTCATTGGCGTTTAACAGCCGCTTCAAGAGCCGTTCTTCATCATGCTGTACCAGGCCCGACCAGTATTGCAGACGGGAGAGGACATAGGCGTAAAGCACATCATAGCGGATATAGTGCATGGAGCATTGGCGTGTGCCCTGTCCGTACTTGCTACAATGATAATGGCCGTAAGGCTTGCTGTTCTGCCTGTTCTCCCCATAGGACAGCGACCAGCCGCAATCCGCACATTTTACCAATCCGGAAAAAATCTGCGTTGTACCATCCTTGCACTTCCTGCGGCGGTTTGCTATCTGCTCCTGTACCTGCCGGAAAACCTGCTCGCTGATAATTGGCTCCTGCGTGTCCTCCACCCGCACCCATTCACTTTGGGGCTTGCGTATCCTCCGCTTGTTCTTAAAGGAAATGTTTGTTTCCCGGTAGTGGATGGTATGACCGATATAGGTTTCGTCTTTCATAATGCTCTTGACCTGCGCTATCGTCCATGCGTAGCTTTTTTCCTCCGGCGCACCCGCATAGATGTTTGCGAAAGTCCCGTCACGCTGGAAGTTGATAAATCCCGGCGTGGGAACCTTTTCCGCAATCAGTATTCTTGTGATACTGGCCGCCCCTCTGCCAT
>CALBGO010000009.1 GCA_937894585.1 uncultured Eubacterium sp. | reverse complement strand
CTACGCCCTACGTGGACTTGCACCACAGACTGACGGCATGCCCGTCATACACAAATGAGCCCGCAGTTATCTGCGGGCTATAAATTATTTCAGCTCAATTATAACCCTTCTGTATGGGTCCTGACCCTCACTTCTTGTTGTTACACGCGGGTTATGCTGAAGCGTTGCATGAATCACCTTACGCTCATAAGGATTCATCGGTTCCAGTCTTACACTTCTTTTGGTTTTTACAACTTTATCTGCAAGTCTGTTTGCTAATTTTTCCAGTGTTTTTTCTCTCTTCGCTCTGTAGTTCTCAGCATCTACAACAACTCTGATATAATTTTCTTCATCTTTATTTACTACCAGACTGGTTAAGTACTGGATGGCATCCAGAGTCTGTCCTCTTTTTCCGATAATGGTGCCGGAATCTTTTCCCTGAATATTTACAAAGACATTTCCATCATTAGCTCTGGCAGAAAGTTCAATTTCCAGTCCCATCTGCTCCGTAACCTCTTTTAAAAATTCCAGTGCAGCGTGATTTTCAACAGGAAACAGTTCGCCGGCTTCTCTTTCTACGGAAGACTTTCTTTCAGGTTTGGATCTCTTTTCAGCTCTTTCTGTTTTTGCAGGCTTCGGAGATTTTTTTGCTTCTGCTTTCGGCTTTCTGACTTCTTTTACATTCTCTTTCTTTTCAGCTTCAGCAGAAACAACAGGCTGTTCTTCCTCTTTTACTTCCGGTTTCTTTTTTTCAACTCTGACTAATGCTAATTTCGAGCCGATACCGAAAAAACCTCTGGATGGTTCTTCCAAAACCGTTACATCGACTTCATCTATCGTCAATTTCAGTTCTGCCAATGCCAAATTTACAGCGGTTTCGACATCGGTTCCCCATTTTTCCGAAAAGTCCATATTTATTTTTCCTCCAAACAGCTCTTAACTGTAAAACAACAAGTATTATTTTTTCTTCTTTTTCTTGGAAGGCTTGTTCTTTTCTTTAAGAGCTTTTCTAAGCATATTAAAACGCAAATTAAAGAATATCTGTATGAACTGACTCATAAACCAATAGATAGCAAGGCCTGACGGATAAGTTCTCGCAAGCCATACAATCATAATAGGGAAGAAGTATTTCATGATAACATTCATGATATTTCCGCCTGCAGCAGCGGCATTCGCATTCGGGTTTGTCTGCTGATTCATCCAGAAAGAGAAGAATGTTGCCACACCTGCCGCAATCGGAAGTATCCAAAGGTCAGGCTGACTTAAATCCTGGATCCACAGAAATTTTTCGTGAATCGCAAAATACATACTTTCATCTGCAATGTAAAGCATCGGATTTCTGAGCAGACCGAAAAGACCCATGATAACAAACATCTGCACAATCATTGGCAGACATCCGCCCATCGGGTTAAATCCCTCTTCTTTATAAAGCTCCGCCATCTTCTGGTTCAGAGTTTCTTTGTCATTTGCATATTTCCTTTGGAGCTCCTGCATTTTCGGCTGTATGTCCATCATACCGGCAGTCGAAAAAATCTGCTTCTTATATACAGGATACAGAGCCAGCTTTACAATCAAAGTTACGATAATCAGGCAGATGCCGTAATTACCCACTAAATCATAAAGCAAGGTCAGTAACCACCCCAAAGGTTTGGCTAATAGTCCCATATTGTTCCTCCGTTATTTTAAAGGATCATATCCCCCCGGATTTCCGGGATGACACTTTAAAATTCGTTTAATTCCTAAGTAGCTGCCTTTAACTACTCCGTATTTCTGTAGAGCCTGTATAAAATATGCGGAGCAGGTAGGATAAAACCTACATGTAGGCGGGAACAAGGGTGAAATACATTTTTGATAAAATCTAATAAGAAGAATCATAATCTCCCTAAAAAATCGACTGATATATTTCATTTTTTCTTTGTAATCCCTGTTCTTCTAATGGCAGACTCCAGAGATTTCTTTACATCTGCGCACTTCGCATCGGCAATCGTGTTTCTGGCAATGAAAATAACATCATAGCCATCGGGAACTTTCTTATCTGTGAGTCTGTAACTTTCTTTCATCAATCTTCTGGCTCTGTTCCTTTTGACACTGTTGCCTACTTTTTTGCTGGCTAAAAAAGCCTTTCTCGCGTAAGGGAGATTGTTCTTCCTGTAAAATACAACAACATATCTGTCCCCTACTGATTTTCCCTTATTGTAAATAGAGGAAAAATCGCTTTTTTTTCTTAAAACATTTTTTTTAAGCATTACAAATTAAGCAGTTAATTTTTTTCTGCCTTTAGCTCTTCTTCTCTTAAGAACGTTTCTGCCGTTTTTAGTGCTCATTCTTTTTCTGAATCCGTGCTCTTTCATTCTCTGTCTTTTCTTTGGCTGATAAGTCTGTTTCATTTCTTTTACCTCCTTAATGTAAAAATCTGTGCGTCATCTAAATTTCAATCCACGCACGCATGCCATATTATTATACTGATACCGAGCAGCATTGTCAATGTTTTTATACTTTTTTGTTTTTTGAAAAGTACAATCGGCCGGATATGGAAGATATGCACAAAGTTATCCTCGTATTGTGGATAACTTTAAGGAAAATTTATTTTTCAACCTTTTAAATTAGCACTTGTATATGGATAACTTATTAGGTAAAATGAAATCAGATAGGAAAAAGAGGGACAAAAATGAAAAATATTTGGAGTCAGGTTTTAAGTATTATAAAAGAAGAAACAACCAATGTCAGCTATACCACTTGGTTTGAACCGCTGATTGTACACAGCATTGATAAAAATGTAAAAATCGTATATCTTGAAACGGAAGATGCTTTCAGAATCAACATTATTAAAAACAGATATCTGCATCTTATTGAAAAATGCCTGAAAGATGTCACCGGAGAAGATTACAGGGTTGTTATAAAAAACAGCGCTGATTACGAAGAAGCAGGAGAAGAGGACGATGAACAGGACAGAAAACCTGTACTGATGGACCCGAAGCTCAGAAAGCAGAAGATCTTCAATCCGAGATACACTTTCGATAACTTCGTTGTCGGCGGCAGCAACAAATATGCGCAGGCAGCAGCCCTTGCCGTTGCCGAATCTCCGTCGGAAGCATATAACCCGCTGTTTATCTATGGCGGCTCAGGCCTTGGAAAAACCCATCTGATGAACGCAATCGGCATTTACCTTCTGGAGCATAATGAAAATCTCAATGTACTCTATGTTTCTTCGGAAATGTTTACCAACGAGTTTATCAAGGCACTCGGAGAAAACAAAACCAGAGAGTTCAAAAACAAATACAGAAAAGTAGATGTGCTTTTAATCGACGATATTCAGTTTTTAGAGGGAAAAGAAAGTACACAGGAAGAATTTTTCCATACCTTCAACTTCCTTTACGATCTGAATAAACAGATTGTAATCTCCAGCGACAGACCTCCAAACAAACTGGATAAGCTGGAAGACAGACTTCGTTCCCGTTTTATGTGGAATCTGATTGCGGATCTGCAGCCTGCCGATTATGAAACCAGAGTTGCAATTCTGATAAAGAAGGCTGAAAATCTCAATCTTGAAGTCACTGATGAAATCTATGAAGTGATCTGCCTGATTGCAGAAAAAATCAAAGATAATATCAGAGAACTTGAAGGCGCATTCAACAGAATTGTCAGCTTTTCAACCCTGATGGGCGAAAAAATCGATAAAACATTTGCCAAACGAATCTTAAAGGATATCGTTCAGAACAACGGGACCAGCCCGACACCTGAAAAAATAAAGACTATAGTAAGCAGATACTTCAAAATCAAAGTATCCGATATGGAAAGTTCCAAAAGAACCAGCAGCATTGCATTTCCGAGACAAATCGCCATGTATCTGTGCCGCGATATGACCGATTATTCCCTTCCTAAAATAGGTAATTTATTCGGAGGCAGACACTATACAACAGTTATGCACGCATGCGATAAAGTGCAGGAAGAAATGAAAGACAACGAATCAATCCGTGAAATCATAGAAACACTGAAGAAGGATATTTCTGAATAAGTTTTACAACTTATCCACAAGGTTAGGACAATTATTTTTTCAGGCTTACCAGGGGATTGCAAAGTTATCCACATAATCCACAGCCCCTACTACTAATACTACTACCAAAAATAAGAAAAAAATAGCATTTCGGAGGTTTTCAAACTATGAAATTTAAATGCAGTCAGCAGACTTTAACAAAAGCTTTGAACATCGTTTCAAAAGCAGTTACATCAAGAACTACCATTCCTATTTTAAAAGGAATCCTTTTAGAAGTATCTCCGGAAGGAATCTTAAAAATGTCAGCATCTGATTTGGATATTACTATAGAAGAAACCATTGATGTCGAACAGGCTGAACCGGGTTCTGTTGTAGTGCAGTCAAAACTGTTCGGAGATATTATCAGAAAGCTTCCGAATGCGGAAGTTACAGTAACACTGGAAGAAAACAATGTAATGATTTCCTGTATGAATGCCGAATTCAGCATTATCGGACTTTCCGCAGATGAATTTCCGAGTATCAGAAATATAGAAGAAAGAGATCATAACCATATTCTGTTTGATAAAAACATTTTAAAGGAAATGATCCGCAAAACTTCTTTTGCAGCCAGCATCGATGAATCCAAAGGTGTTATTACAGGTATTCTGATAGAGCTTCTGGCTGACGGTATTAATATGGTGGCAATCGACGGCTACAGAATGGCAATCACAAGACAGGCTATGGTTAATACAGAAGAAAAACATGTAATTATATCCGCGAAAATTATGAACGAAATCAGCAAAATTCTCAGTGATGTATCTGACGAAGAAGAAACTGTGAAATTGCTGCTCAGCGACAAAAAAGCTATTTTTATTATAGGAAATGTAAAAGTTGTTCTCAGACTTTTAGACGGCGAATTTATCAGATATAAAGATGTACTTCCGAAAGACAACGGAATCAGAGTAAAAGTTACCAGAAACGACCTGATGGAAAGTATAGAAAGAGCTTCTCTTCTTTCTAAGGAAGGAAAGAACAATCTGATTAAGATGTCAATTAAAGATACGATTTTAACGATTACTTCCAAATCGGAAGAAGGTAATGTGAAAGAAGATATTATCGCAGTGAAAGACGGAGAGGATCTTGATATCGGGTTTAATGCGAAATATGTTCTTGATGTTCTGAAATCCATAGATGATGATGAAATTTATATGTATTTCAATACACCGATTACGCCGTGTCTTGTAGAACCTTTGGAAGGAGATTCCTTTGAATATCTGATCCTTCCGGTAAGGATTACGAATAACTGATATGTATATTAAAAATATAGAGCTTTATAACTTCAGAAATTACGAAAATATAAAAGTAGATTTCAACCGGAATGTAAATCTTCTTCTGGGCGATAATGCCCAGGGGAAGACGAATCTTCTGGAGGGAATCTATCTTACTTCTATAGGAAAATCATTTCGTACCGGCAGGGACGCAGATCTTGTAAAATTCGGCGAGACTTCCGCAAAAATCAAAGCGGAAGCCGTAAAAGAATATTTTGATACCGCGGTGGAGATTGTAATCAAAAAAGATGCAAAAAAATCCATTAAAAAGGACGGCGTTCATATAAAGAAAACTTCTGAGCTTCTGGAAAATATTCTGATTGTAATTTTTTCCCCGGAGGATTTGAAAATTGTGAAAGACGAGCCGGAAAAGCGGAGAAAATTCATCGATCGGGAGCTGTGTCAGATTCAGCCTCTTTATTATGACAGTCTGACAAACTATAAAAAAACACTGCTGCAGAGAAACGCTTACCTGAAAGAAGATAAAATAGAAAACAGTATTCTGGATTTATGGGATACTCAGCTTGCCCGTTACGGCGCCCGTATGATTCATATTCGGGAGAAATTTATCAGGAAAATCAGCGGTTTCAGCGGTAAAATTCACAGCAGTATTACAAACGGAAAAGAAAGTCTTTTTCTTGAATATAATCCGAATATCGATTATATGGAGCATCTGGAAGAATTAGAGGGATTTTTCTATGATGAAATAAAAAAATCTTTCAAAAATGATTTTCGCCAGAGAACAACCACCAGAGGACCTCACAAAGATGATATTGCATTTTTTGTAAACGGCGTCAATATGCGAAACTTCGGCTCCCAAGGACAGCAGCGAACCTGCGCCCTTTCTCTGAAACTTGCCGAACTTTCTCTGATAAAGGAAGAAACAGGAGAAGATGCAGTTCTTCTTTTGGACGATGTGATGAGCGAGCTGGATGCGGGAAGACAGGAATACCTGATTAAAACTCTGAAAGAAAATCAGCTATTTATCACAACCACCGATATCGATGAGAAGATACTGGCATCCTTTCCGGAAGCAAAAATTGTGTATATAGAAGCGGGAAAGATAAAAGAAAAGTAGAAGAAAAATAATAATTTTATATTAGAATTGTCACTGGAATTATTATATCAGAAAAATAGATTGAAAATAATGAAAACTTATTATATAATGGAGATGATTTTAAGAGAGAAAGGTTGACAGAAATGGACGGGATGATGATAATCATAGCAAGCAAGCAAGCAAGCAAGCAAGCAAGCAAGCAAGCAAGCAAGCAAGCAA
>CALBGO010000008.1 GCA_937894585.1 uncultured Eubacterium sp. | reverse complement strand
CATAGAAGGCTATTGATCAGTTAATTAAATTTACAGACTTTTTTTCACAGTCTCAGAAGTTCTTTGCAACCACTAAGCCATACATCAATACATTCTTTCAGTGTCATAATTTTCTGCGCTACAGCCATAATAATTGATAAAATAGATGTAAAAATTACCGAGTACAGAATGCTAGATGCCGCATCAGAATTTCCCAAAGAATCTCTGATACCTGCGAAATTAAATGGCATATCCATACCACCGCCTGTATACCATAATCCTATAATAGTAACAACCGTAAATACAACAATAGGAATTACCGCATTATACATGCGAAGCGGGGCACCTTCTTTTACATTCATTGCATCCAGTTCTTTACTGATCATAGGCTTTGCATCATCTGTAAGAAGTTTTCCCGTAAGGCGTGCTCTTTTTTCAGCTTTATACATCGGTCCAAAGTCTCTTTGTGAGAGAATTACAATCAGTACCATGAAAATTGCGAGAATATTGTAGAATCTGTATGGGATTGTCTGAATAAAAGTTCCATATGCATTTCCTTCAAACCCTACTGCAGAAAAGGCGATTGCAATCATACCTATTTCATAGGCAGTCCAAGATGAAATAGGTGCAATATCTGTAACTGGTCCCGCTGTAGAATCAATTACATAAGATAGTTTTTCTCTAGATACTCTTTCTCTATCTGTAGCAGGTCTCATTGTTGGACCAACCACAAGGGAATTCGCATAGTCTTCAAAGAAAATAATAAGTCCCATGATCCAAGTTATTACTAAAGAGTTCTTAGCATTTTTAGCTTTCTTGGACATTGCAATTGCCATCGCCTGCATACCTCCCATTTTACTCATAATGGAAATCAGGCCTCCAACAGCAAGAATAAATACCAGCAATGTCGCGTTCCATGAATCTGTTACAGTTCCTACGATATAAGTATCGCATGTACGCAAAAATGCATGTATTACATTACCGCCGTTAATGATTAAAGCTCCCGCAAAAACTGCTGTTGCCAGAGAGAGAACAACCTGTTTTGTAATAAACGACAATACGATTGCAAAAAACGGTGTCACCAACGACAATGCACCATAATACTTTGTTGCCTCTTCACCAGTCTCTGCAAAAACTATATTTGTTGCAAAAACTGCTACCAGAAGAAATACAGCCGCAGCAATCCATCTACGGGTTGAGATTTGCTTACTTTTCATCTTTTACTCCTTTCTGCCAAAAATATCTTTTATAGTAAATTGCTTTCATTAGCACGCAGGAATTTCCCTATCTTTACTTTAATACAGCCTTATACAAATTCAGGAAATTTACGGAATTAATCAGTGCATCATACACCTGATTGCGCCTACGCAGCACTTCAGTTTCCCAAAGATTCGCTTCGTCTGAAAAATCCTCAAACGAGTTATAACGATCCAGTGCAATTTTCAGTGCAGGCATTGGATTTTCTGTAGCTAAAGCACAGCAGGAATCCTGACCATATCTTCCGGAATAACATCTGAACGGAGTAGTCTGGCGTTCACACATCATAGCAATCTTATTATAGAACTCCATTGCATCCTCATCAGATTCGTCCGGTTTCATAGCATACAGTTCCTTCATCGCCCCAACATATGCTTCTACTGCTTCGGAAACTGCATCCACCATAGTTCCTGCACGACCTGCAGCATCCTTAATCTCAGTCCACTGTAAGGCTACATCATCAGCCAGATCACTCAGATTATAAGGAACTGCTTTAGAGTTAACGAGCTTTTCAACCACATACATAAAATATTCAACATGCTTCTGCATCAAATCTCTGTCAATTTTATCAACAGTATCATCCGGAGTATGCAGCCAAGGACTGTAGAATGCATAATTCAACTCTTCGAGCATTTCTTCTGTATACTCTGTTGCAAAAGCAATATACGGAACACCTATCCCAAAGAAAGATGAATCTCCACCGCCTTTATATGCATGGTGCCACTGACCATCTACACCCCAGATTGTCTTAATCGCGTCCATCAGCATATTTTTCTGTTCAGGCTGCCCTTCTACACCTGGAATAGTTGTTCCCCGGATTGCAAGATTATCAATATTAACATAGGCAATACAGTTTTCTGTCATATCCGGCCAGTAATTGTCACAATACCAGGTGGAGCCGCCGCCTTCAGCAACCTCGTGTCCATCCCAGAAAGTAAACACGATGTCATTTTCCAGTTCGTCCTTATGTTCTGCAAAAATACGAGCCAGTTCCAAATTCAGTGCATTTCCAGATGCATTGCAGATTGCAGATTTTCCCCATGCATCTACATGGCTTCCAACCAAAACATATCTGCCTTTACTCTTCCCACCGCGAAGTCTTCCGATTGGCTGATCTGCTGTAATCCATTTTCTTTCACTGTCAGCCTTCAGCCATACCTTAACCGGACCTTTTTCACAAAGCGAGGCAAGATATTCACCATCTCCTCTGGAAATACTGATTACTGTGAGTCTCACAATATCTTTCACATCATTCGGTGTCGGATTTCCCCACTGTGCTTTGACCGCACCCATCTGGATCAAATCATCTTCCGGTTTTCCCCAATTCATAATAATCAGTGCCGCTGCACCCATTTCCCATGCAATTCTGGCTTTTTCCGGACGTCCCGGACTCCAGTTCATATCTGTAAGAACAATTTTACCTTTTACATCAACCCCCTCATAGTCTTCATATGTGCCGGAACCTAGATAAACCAGTTCTCTTTCAATTCCTTCTTCCGGTGTAGAATCAATGTGACATACCGGTCTCGCTTTAATCTCCTTTACTTCAGGCCCCATCACCTTCAGTTCTGCTTCTCCCGGATAACTCTGATACATTGGAAAATGGTCAATATGTCCTTCTACACCATTTTCATTCAGTCGTTGACAGATGTATTCAGTTGCCTTTCTCATTTCCTCTGTTCCGGATAATCTTTCACCTACCTGATCCACCAGATATGTCATATCCTTATAAATATTTTCCAGAGAAATTTCGTCTTTTATAATTTCATATAAACCCATTTTTTCACCCGCTTTCATCAGCCTCTCTTCAGGAATGCGGTACAGCAGTGAATTGCACCGAATCCCTTCATTACTTCATCAAATTCAACCGGAATTACCTCGATTCCGTTCTTTTCAAGCAGCTCCTGGCTTCTTGGATTGCCTGCCGGCATAACGATTTTTCCCGGCTCAATTGCTACAAAGTTGATTGCAAAGCTTTCTTTTGCTTCAGTCTGAGACGGGCATTCCAGAAGCTTGACACCCTTCTTTTTCAGAGCATCACATACATCGTAAGGCACCTGAGAAGCGTGAATCATTGCGACATCATGGCTTGCAAAGTTCAGATTGCCATCAATATGCGCATGTCCGTAAGGCACCTGCATCTGCAGAATTTCCGTTACTCCCATTCTGCGAAGTTCCGCTTCCACCATATCATAACCGCTGCGGTTGGTTCTGACCCCGCACGCCAGAATGACTGTCTTTCTGTCAACCCACATCACCATTGCGCCTTCAAAAGTAGCGTCTCCGCATATAGTTCTGATAATAGGAACGCCCAGATCTGCCAGCTTCTTTGCCGCATAGCGTTCTTCCCCTCTGCGCGCTTCCATGGCAGGTCTTGTTACAATCGCACCTTCCGGTGTCATCAGCACCAGATCGCGGCAGAACAGCGCATTGGGCTTATCTTCTCTCTGCTCTTCGATGTAGTGAACTGCAACCCCGTGGTCTCTGTAAATCTGCGCCAGCGCATCATGCTGTGCACGGAATTTTTCAGGATCAATTGCAGCTTTAAATCTTGCAGCCTGCCAGTCAAAATTTTCAATTTCCTTTCCCGGCCTTCTCATCAGAACCGCTCTCAGCTTGTCGACTTCCGAGCATACGCCCCAGTCTCCCCACAGCTTCGGCAAATCTTCTTCAAATGTCGTTTCCAGCGGAAACCATCTTTCCCCCGGAAGTGCGTCAATATCAGGTTTGCGATTTTCCATGTCCGTTCTCCTTTCTTAACCTCTCTTCAGGAATGCGGTGATACAGTGCAGCGCGCCTCTTCCCTTCATAATTTCTGAAATATCCACCGGAATTACTTTCACGCCGTTTTCTTCCAGCAGTGCCTGACAACGTGGATTTCCTTCCGGCATTACCACAAGGCCCGGTTCCAGTGCAACGAAGTTGCAGCCGAAGCCTTCTCTTACCTCTGTTGTGGATGGTGCTTCTAAAATCTTATATCCTTTCTTCTTCAGAACGTCGATGACATCATACGGAACCTGAGAAGCGTGAACCATCACGATATCGTTACTTGCCGCATTCATCAGTCCATCTATATGAATATTGCTGTATGGCTGCTGCATGTGAATGATTTCTGTTACACCCATTCTGCGAAGTTCATATTCAACCTGCTCATACCCGCTTCTGTTGCATCTGCTTCCGGTGGAAATTACAACGGTTTTTCTGTCAACCCACATTGCATTGGCACCTTCGAACATGCCGTCTCCGGTAATGGTTCTGACAATCGGAACCCCGATATCCACAAGGGCTTTTGCAATATACCGTTCTTCGCCTCTTCTTGCAGCCATACCCGGTCTGGTGATAATTGCACCTTCCGGTGTCATGAACATCAGGTCGCGGCAAAAGATGGCATTCGGCCGGTCTTCTCTCTGTTCTTCAACATAATATACTTTTACGCCATGATTTCTGTAAATGTCGGCAACCGCGTCATGCTGCTTTCTCATCAGCTCCACATCGACCGGAACATCGGCAAAGCGTACTTCCTTTGCATCAAAATTTTCAATTTCTTTGCCCGGTCTTCTGAGAAGAACAGCTCTCAGTTTTTCCACTTCGGAGCTGACACCCCAGTCGCCCCAGTATGTACTCATATCCTCTTCAAAAGTAGTTTCTTTTGGAAACCATCTTTCTCCGGGAATCGCATCAATGTCAACTTTTTTTACCTGCTCAGTCATTATCGACAACCTCCTTCTTCTTTTGTATAGAATAACAGCAAAAGATATGCCAAAAGAAAAACCGCTGAAATCAGCGGTTTCATTGCACTTCTAAAAAGTGAGTCAAAAAAATATTATCTATTCGTCAAATTTTTTTAACTTCTCCATCTATAGTCCGTATTTATTCATTTTATAACTGAGAACCTGTTTAGATATCTTCAGACGCTTTGCAGCCTGAGACATATTGGCGGTTTCTGCAAGGGCCTGATTAATCAGCGATTTCTCGAGTTCTTCAACTTTTGCCGTCAAAGAAAAAGCAGGATCATTCATATCAATATGCTCTCTTTTCTCCCTGTTTTTATCTTCCCAAATCCGTAAATCCGTCAGATATTCCGGTAAATCCTTCAGCCTGATAAAACCGCCTGCAGTCACATTAAATGCGCCCTCGATAACATTTCGCAGCTCTCTGACATTTCCCGGCCATGAATATGCACAGAAAAGTTTTTCAACCTCTTCATCAATACCGATAATCTGCCTGTTCATTTTTTCGTTAAATTCCTGAATAAAATGATTCACCAAAAAGAGCAGATCATTAGATCTCTCCCGAAGCGGCGGCAAGGAAAGCTGTACCACGCTGAGTCTGTAAAAAAGATCTTCTCGAAGTTTTCCGCTGCTGACACAATATCTTGGGGGCTGATTCACAGCAGAAACAATTTTTACATCAACAGGAATCGGTTCCAGACCACCGATTCTTGTAATTTGCTTTTCTTCTATGGCTTTCAGAATTTTTGCCTGAACGCTGACTTCCATAGAATTTATTTCATCCAAAAACAAAGTGCCTCCGTTAGCCAGTTCAAAAAGCCCCGGCCGATTCTCCGCACCGGTGTAACTTCCCTTTACTGTTCCAAACAGAATGCTCTCTAAAAGGTTTGCGGGAATCGAAGCACAGTTCTGTGAAACAAACCGCTTCTTCCGACGTCTGCTGCTGGTATGCAGGGACTGGGCAGCCAGCTCCTTTCCGGTCCCCGTTTCTCCATATATCATTACGGTACTGTCCGTATCCGCAATCATACGAATTCTTTCTTTTACCAGTTCCATTTTCTGAGATACAGTAATGATATCATCTACGGTATAAAGACGAGTCACTTTCGGAGCAGCTTTCAATTCCAGTGTGATATCCTGTCTCTGATAAAGTTCATCTACATACCGCGATACATCTACAGCTCCGATAATCTTTTCGCCATCTTTGATAGGCATTGTCGTATTGATTGCATTGATGCTCTGCCCGTTGCAGGCACAAAGAGACTGGTATTCATTAAAAATCGGCTCGCCGGTTTTTAAAACACGGAGCAGACTGCTGCTGTCTTCTGTCAGGGTAGGATACACATCTAAAATATGCCTGCCCACTACATCACTTTCCTTCAATGTATTCACATCAGACCGATATGTAATAAAATACTCAATAAAACCTTTTGCATTTACTACCACAAGTCCATCAATGAAATTATAAAGATTCATAATCTGCTCAACATAACGCCTGATCATTTCCTGTTCCTTTCCGCCCTTTTGGAGATTGATAGCCTCTCTTACAAGTTCGCTCATCAATATTATATGATTTCCCGCATAAAAATCAAAGACTTTCTGATTGATTCCTTTTTTTACCAAATGTATTCTATACACGCAAAACCACCGGCTCTGCTATGATCCTGTTCCGTCAATCCTCTTATATTTTTAATATTCTACCAATATCAGTTTGTTTTCTTTATTGATGTGCTTATCGGTTATAATATCTTTATTATACTTCCTATCTGCGAACCCTTTTCTTAGGTACAAACTCAATCTTTAAAGTCATCCCCATGCCGTCAGCTAACCTTTTCAGCAAATTCACAGAAGGATTTCTGGTTCCATTCTCAAGCCTGCTGATATCCGCCTGATCGATGCCTGTTCGTTCTGCAAGTTCTTTCTGTGTAAGCTTTTGAGAAGTTCTTGCCTCTACAATAGCTCTTATAACATCCATCTCGGGCTGAAAAGCTTCATACTCTTTTACAAAGGAGGCATCTCCCATTTGTTTGTCCTTATATTGTTTTAAAGTCTTCATAACTTTCTCATCCTTTCCCTGAAATCTGCCCGCCGTTCTTTCGCTAATCTGATTTCTTCCGGTGGTGTCTTCTGAGTCTTTTTTACAAAACCATTTGTAAGTATTATCTTCCCCTCATAATAGAAAAAATATAGTACTCTGGGTATATCATTTCCTGTCTTGCAGCGGATCTCAAATATCCCATCACCAATTGATTTGCTGTACGGCTCTCTGAGATGATTGCCTTTCTCTTCTAACAATTCGAGTAAACCAACCAGTTTAGCTCTCATTTTTACATTAAGAGAATCAATAAATTCCTCTACCGGACATTCTCCATTTTCTTTTTCATAAAATACAACTTCAAAATTCACCACTTGTTCTCCTTGATATCATTATATGTTATATATACCATATTGTCAATGTGATAAACACGCCAAAATCCACCACGATATTTTCTCTTTTACATTTTCGAGCCGAATAATCCCTGTATGTCAAAACCGCAGGCGCCGGAATCTCACTCTCCCGGCGCCTGCGGCATATTTTATATTCTACCTTCTATCTTCTATCTTCGTTCGGGACTTTTTCTTTTCCCTTGTTTTTCATAACTTACTTGATCCTGCTACCTTCGTTTGTTTTCGCCTGTGACTTGCTTGTCTATCAGCCGCATTTTGAAAATCCGCAGTTTCTGCAGATGACGCATCCCCCTTCATGCTCCACGGGACTTCCGCATTCCGGGCAGACATGAATTTCGCCGGCAGAGGACGGAATAATCGGATGTCTCTGCGGAATCGGCGCTGCCGGCTGTCCATAAGACGCCTTTTCCCTCGGCTGCTCCTCTATAATTTTCGATACCTTCATAATCACTTTGGCAATGGCGTCCGGGCAGGATGTGCAGCCCATACCCTGCTGTCTGATAGTGGACGGACACCGGATTCCTTTCAGCTGATCATAAACTTCATTGATTGAAATCCCGCTGCGCAGCGCCACTGAAACCAGTCTTGCGGTGGCTTCACTCTGGCTCGGACAGCCGCCTGCTTTTCCTGTGCTTGTAAATACCTCGCAGATACCGTTTTCATCGTAATTACAGGTTACATAAAGACTTCCGCAGCCGATTCTGATTTTTTCCGTAAAGCCCCGCGTCACATCCGGCCGCGGACGAGGTTCGATGTGTCCGTACCCCGCTTTGTCTGCCGCAGCAGCTGCAGTAGAGGAAGCAGCTCCCTCAGCCGCAGTTCCTTCTCTGTTTACTTTTCCGATATTCAGAACCTGTTCTTCACGGCTGCCGTCGCGGTAGATGGTAACTCCCTTGCAGCCTTCTTTATACGCAAGCAGATATACATCCCGCACTTCGTTTCTGGTGGCTTCTTTCGGGAAATTTACAGTTTTGGATACAGCATTGTCCGTATATTTCTGGAATGCCGCCTGCATTCTGATATGGTCAATCGGCTTGATATCGTGAGAGCATACGAAAACTCTGCGCACTTCTTCCGGAATTTCTTCACAATGCGCCACCGTACCCTCACGGGCGATTTTTTTCAGAAGATCCTCATGATACAGTCCCAGTTCTTTCAGCTTCGCCGTCAGAACAGGATTTACTTCCACCATTTCCGTACCGTCCATAATGTTTCTGATAAACGCATATGCAAAAACAGGTTCTACACCGGAAGAACAGCCGCCGATAATGGACAGCGTTCCTGTCGGAGCAATGGTTGTAATAGTAGCATTTCTCATCGGAGCTCCGTCTTTCATAATGCTGACAGAAAACAGCGGGAAAGTTCCCCGTTTTTCCGCGAGACTGCTGCTTGCCGCATGTCCGGTATTTTCGATGTAGCTCATAACTTTTTCAGCCAGCTCCACAGCCTCATCGGAATTGTAAGGAATATTCATCATCAAAAGCGCATCGGCCCAGCCCATCACACCCAAACCGATTTTTCTGGACGCCTTGGTTGTCTCAGCGATTTTTTCCAGCGGATAATTATTGGCGTCGATTACATTATCCAGAAAATGCACCGCCTTTTCCACGGTTTCGCCCAGCAGTCCGAAATCAAACTCATAACCGGTCAGAGTCTTTCTCAGCATTTTCACTAGGTTAATGGAACCCAGATTGCAGCTTTCGTAAGGCAGCAGAGGCTGCTCTCCGCAAGGGTTGGTGCTTTCAATCTCTCCCTGAGTCGGTGTTACATTATCTCTGTTGAGTCTGTCCAAAAAGATAATACCCGGTTCACCGTTCTGCCACGCATGGTCGACAATCAGATCAAAAACTTTCTCTGCGCTGAGATGTCCCACAGCCTGTCCTGTCTTTGGATCGATTAAATCGTAGTCGCTCTGCTTCTCCACTGCTTCCATAAACGCTTCGGTAATTCCGACGCTGATATTGAAATTGGTAATCTCTTTATTGTTTTCTTTGCAGTTGATAAATTCCAGAATATCCGGATGGTCGATACGAAGAACACCCATATTGGCGCCTCTTCTGGTACCGCCCTGCTTTACGGCTTCTGTCGCCGCGTTAAAAACTTTCATAAAGCTGACCGGACCGCTGGCAACACCGCCCGTGGAACGAACCGCCGATCCGCTCTGACGCAGTCTGGAAAAAGAAAATCCTGTTCCGCCGCCGGATTTATGAATCAGCGCCGCATTTTTCACAGAATCAAAAATGCCCTCCATACTGTCTTCTACGGGAAGTACAAAACACGCAGAAAGCTGTCCCAATGTCCTTCCTGCGTTCATCAGAGTCGGAGAATTGGGCAGAAACTTCAAATCCGTCATCAGCTCATAAAACTCATCACTGAGTGCGGCAGTATCCGCCGTACTGTCATACCTAGCATCTGAAGCTGCAATGGTGTCAGCCACCCTGCGGAACATATCCTCTACAGTTTCATACGGATTTCCGTCCTCATCTTTGCCCAGATACCGTTTCTCAAGCACAGTCAGGGCATTTTTACTAATTTCCGATATCGCCATATTATTATCCTCCCCTAAAGTCAATTTTCTTTAACTACCTATACAGTATTTTTCATCTATGTACAATATGGATTGCACCGAAAGACAGCGGCACAAAACTCGTATGTCTGCCCTGCCGTGAAGGTCTGCCGTACTGAAAAAACCGGCTTTTCCGGCAGTTTCAGATGGACTGCTTACAGCATTAAAACAGCCAAAATACACGATATATTGTCGCTTTTCCCATTATATCACTATATATTGTGGCTCGCAAGAGCAGATTGTATAAAAAAAGCAATCGCAATAAATCACCTGAAACGATTACTTCCCTTTCGCAGAAACAATCATCATTTTATTCCGACGGAAACTTTCCCTTTGAACGCTCAAAGCAAAAACCCGGACTCTCAATGAATCCGGGTATACCTGTAACTACAATCTGTTTTTTCTGCACTATTTATACGCAAAATACTTTTTTGCCGGCGTTTTACAAAGTGCTGATGCAAGAATGCAGGCAATTACCATACCTACTGCAAACTGCCCCGCATTCCACGGAATGCTCGCAAGAGGCACCGCCCAGTTTCCGTACATAAGCGACTCTGTCACATAATAGCCTGCCGTCATCTCTATTCCCGCCAGAATCATACCGAAAACTTCCCGAACACTGACTCCGCGAACAGAATGATGTTCCTTTTTCTCCCCGTGCTCCGCAAAAATTCCCAAAATATATGCCATAACAAATTTAATCAAAAGCGTCCATGGCGCCCAGAACGCATATCCGCCCATTACATCGCCCAATGCCGAACCAATACCGGCAGCTGCCGCGCCGTATTTTTTGCCTAAAATCAGCACAGCAAGAAAAATCATGGAATCACCCAGATGAACATAGCCCTGCGTCATCGGAATCGGAATTTTAATAAACATAGTCGCTACCATCACCAGACACATCATCAGTCCGGTCATGACCAGCGTTGTAATTCTGTTGGCATTTTCATTTCTCAGCATTTGTACTCACCCCTGTGTCTTAACAATTTCATTGACTTTTTTTCATCTGCTATTATAATAACATTAAAGTGTTCATTATTAAATGTGCAATAATAATTATTTTTTAAGATACAGTTTGGAGGTTTTTACAAAATGAAGCCGATCTCTCTTCAATTCGACCACAATTCTCAAACACCTTTATATATACAGTTATATCGTTATCTGAAAAACGAGATTACCTGCGGCAGAATTTCCGCAGGCGAAAGACTTCCGTCTCTGCGCAGTCTTTCCAAAGACCTCTCTATCAGTGTAACAACAACAGAACAGGCCTATAATCAGCTTTTGGTGGAGGGTTACATCACCAGCAAACCACAATCCGGCTACTACATTGCCGATATTACAGGTCTTGCCGCCCACAAGACTGCCGGCAATATTTCCGCTGAAGCAAATGATGTATTCTCCGACTACACTTTTCAGGACTCCCCCTACAAATACGACCTTTCCTGCTTCAATTTCACAAAATGGAAAAAATGTATGGCGCGGGTTATCAATGAATATCCGCATCTTCTGCTTTTTGAAAGCGATCCCCAAGGAGAAGCTGCGCTGCGTTTTGAAATTTCAAAGTATGTCTATACATCCCGCGGCGTTATCGCAAGTCCGGATCAGATTGTCATCGGCGCCGGCACACAGCAGCTGACAACCCATCTGTGCAGAATTCTGAAGCCTATGAACATCAGTCATGTGGCTACGGAAGATCCCGGCTATCTTCCTGTCCAGAATATATTCCGAGACCACGGTTTCAGCATTACAAAAATCCCTGTAGACAGTGACGGAATCCGTATAACAAAACTGCCGGCAAACATACCTTCAGCAGTTTATATCAGCCCCTCCAATCAGTTTCCCACAGGTTCCGTCATGCCTGTCGGAAAGCGTTACCAACTTCTTGCATGGGCGCAGGAAAACGACAGTTATATTTTAGAAGATGACTACGACAGCGAGCTGCGATACTTCGGAAAACCGGTTCCCGCCCTGCAGGGACTTTCACAGAATGGCAGAGTTGTTTATCTGGGTTCCTTCTCCTCTACTCTGTTTCCTGCCGTCAAAATCAGTTATATGGTGCTGCCTCAAAAAATGATTGATATTTTCAACAGCATCAAAAGCGACTATACCCAGACCTGTTCAAAAACCGAACAGCTGACTCTGGCTCTTTTTATGGAAGAAGGTCTTTATTATACAAATATTAAAAAGCTGAGAAATCTTTACGGGCAGAAACTGCAGACGGCGCTTTCTGCCTTCAGCCACTTCGGAAAAGGGTTTGTAACACCTACCAACACCAACTCGGGCATCAATATGATTCTGAAAGTCCGGACGAAAAAATCCCCGGAAGATCTTTCCGCAGCAGCCCGCGCCATAGGTCTTCATGTGCAGCCCGCTGCCAGTCTGACCAATCAGGAAACCGCTGCCCTGATTTTCTACTACAATCAAATTCCTCTAACTGTAATGGAAAGTTCCATCAGAGAACTGATAGAATTATGGAAACAATAACCGCTGATTCGGTTAAACACCAACTGACCACCTTTTTTAAAAAACAATCAAAATGTGGCAGATTATAACCGTCATTCAAAGTCAGTCTGCCACATTTTTATTTTCATTCATTTAAATGTGGCAAACTGATGCCTTTATCATCTTTGCAAACAACCTCATTCCTGTCAAACCAAAAGACTTTTACATTTATTCTCATATCATTCTTTTAAATAACCATTCAAATAGCAAAAATCTGCCACATTTGTACAAAAGAACGCATTCATACGGCAGATTTTTGATTTCAATTTTTTTCATCTGCCACATTTGGATACTATTTAGAAGAAATATGGCAAAAGTTGGGTTCTGACGATTTCGTCAATCCATGCACTATTACAGTTCCCACGATAGTCATCCTGACTAATGATTAAGTCTCTTCCAATCAGAATCCCATTCATTTGATAAGTATACAATTTCTTTGCAGCTCTGTCGCAATAGGTAAAATCATTTAAAATACCAAAATGCTCCCAGAATTTCTTTTTTCCCATAGGAAGCAGAATCGTAAAATCGGGATAATAAACCTTTCCGCTGCCATCTGAAAGCTCCAGTGGTGCCTCATACATAAACGGAATTCCATATCTTGTCAGGATGTTAGCAATGATTACTTCTGATTTAGATCTGACCATAATGCCGCTCAATGTCTCGTGAATACGATACTGCGATTCATAGGGACAGCCGCAATCTACATTTTTTTGCCTTTCCAGCAGTTCTTCTTCGCAGTAACTGTGATACGCATCCCGATAACTTTTTGACAGAGAATTTACAATCGCTTTCCTGCTGATATCACAATAATTCTTTTTTAAAGCTTTTAGACTTTTTACATTTCTTTCTGCGGCTTTATAAACTTTTTTCTGAATCTGCTTTTCTAAAAGCTGGTGAACAATCTGCGGTTTATCCGATATATTTTTCTCGACTCTTTTCTCACCATGAGAAATAACTTGATAATAAGTAGTATTTCGCTTTTGTTTACCCATTCGAAGAAATCCCTTCGGCGATTTTTGCAGCATTCTTTCGCTTTGCCGCAAGTATTGTATCTGTCGCTGAAGTTCTGTTTCAATCAAAAAAGAAAAATTCAACTTGAAATCACCTCTCATTCCATTATGGTACGAAATGTAATTTTTTTCAAGTTAAATTTTTCCATTTTTATATTTTCTACTCTGCTTCTACAAATCCGGTCATACCTTCGGTTTTCGTAATCTTTCCGTCTCTGTCTACAAACACTGCTTCCACACCGGGAACCCCGTCTATAAACTTCATACCGTCTTTTACGCCGAGGAGCAGGCAGATAGTAGACATAGCGTCGCAGTCCGCTGAAGTTCCCTTCTCTCCGACCAAAGTCACGCTGACTGTATCAGTCTCTGCCGGCCAGCCGGTTTCCACATCTAAAATATGATGATAGTATTTGCCGCCGGATTCAAAGCCCCGTTCGTAAATTCCGGAAGTAACTACCGTCGCGTCTTTTACCTCCATATATCCCAGGGTTTCACCGCTATCCGAAAACGGTTTCTGAATCCCGATTTTGAAATCCTCGTCTTTTTTACCGCCGATGGTAATGATATTGCCCCCGAAATTCACCACGGCACTGTTTACCCCAAGCTCTTCCAAAAGCTCGCACGCCTTGTCTCCCACATAGCCTTTTCCGACTCCTCCCAGAGTAATCTCCATATGGGGATTTCCCAAAGTCACACGATTTCCGTCCACGCGCACACCCTCATAGCCGACCCCTTTCATAGCCTCTTTCACCCGGCTCTTTGAAGGCACCTTCGGTGTTTCATCGTGAAAATCCCACAGCGCAGCCGCTTTTCCGACAGTAATATCGAATTTGCCTCCGGAAACCTTTCCGTAATAAAGACCTTTGCGAATAACATCGACCGTTTTCTCATCGCACTCTACCGTTTTTCCATCTGCGTGATTGATCCTGTAAATATCACTGCCCTCTTTGGTCGCGGAAAGCAGCCCTTCATAATCTGCACAGAGGGCAAATGCCTGATCGATGGCATCGGCTGCCCGTTCTTCGCTCATATCCTTCATATCGTAAATCGTAATTTCACAAACCGTATCCATATAATAGCTGGTTTTTGAAACCGGCTTTTCTGCACAGCCGCTCTGTGTTATAATAATAGCGAATGTCATCACGGCAAGAGCTGTGACTGCAAAACATTTTTTCATATATACACCTCGGAGTTTTTATGTTTAAAATATTTAAAAAAGCTGATATCTTTTTATTTGCGGCGCTGGTCCTTATGGGAATCCTGCTGTCCGCATGGTCCTTTGCTTCCGGTGTTTCCGGTCAGAAGGCGGTCGTTACCGTAAACGGGAAACTTTACGGCACCTACAGCCTTGCCGAAGATCAGACCATAGAAATCAGACAAAAGAATCATCTCAATAAGATTACCATAAAAGACGGCAGTGTGCAAATGTCTTATTCCGACTGCCGAAACCAGATTTGCGTCAATGACGGCAGCATCAGCAGCACGAATCAGAGCCTGGTCTGCCTGCCCAACCGGGTTATGATAGCAATTACCGGCGGAGAGGAGGAATTCGATGCAGTCGCAAATTAGTTCCTCGTCCCGCAGAATCAAATTTCTTGCAATGTCTGCCATGTTCGCATGTCTTGCGCTGATTTTTTCCTATGTGGAAGCGCTGATTCCCTTTAACGCCGGTATTCCCGGAGTCAAGCTGGGTCTTGCCAATCTCGTCATTATTATCGCACTGTACGAGATGAATTTCCGATACGCGCTTGCGGTAAACCTGATCCGGATTTTTATTTCCGGGCTTCTTTTCAGCGGAGTTTTCGGAACGATATATTCCCTCGCGGGAGGACTGCTCAGTCTGATCGTTATGTGGCTCCTGAAAAAGACCGGTCTTTTCAGTATGGCAGGCGTCAGTATGGCAGGCGGCGTGGCTCACAATATGGGACAGCTTCTTGCCGCTGCCGCAGCGGTTTCCGATCTGCATATGTTCCTGTATTTTCCGATACTTATGTGGAGCGGTCTTGTTACGGGAATTCTCATCGGCATTACAGCCTGTGTGATAGACAGTAAAATACCGAAAAGTTTATTCAGATAATAAAAAATTAAAGGAGGTCTGTTATGAGACAGCAGCTTATCGATTTACGCGCCCGTATGAAAGAAGCGGGTGTCAGCGCTTATATAATTCCGACTACCGACTTTCACGGTTCAGAATATGTCAATGATTATTTCAAATGCCGGAAATTCATCTCCGGTTTTACCGGTTCCGCCGGCACACTGGCAGTGACAGAGCAGGAAGCTTTTTTATGGACCGACGGAAGATATTTTCTTCAGGCGGCGAACCAGCTTGATTCATCAGGTATCGGTCTGATGAAATCAGGGCAGCCGGGAGTTCCTTCCATTACCGAATATCTGGCAGACCGCCTCACTCCCTCCGATGTCATCGGTTTTGACGGCAGAGTTGTGGATTACGCTTTCGGCTGCGAGCTTGAAAAAACTGCGAAGGTCAATTTCGAACTGGACCTTGTCTGCGATATTTGGAAGGACAGACCCGCCCTCAGCCCGAGCAGAATCTACTCCCTTCCGGAAAGTGTTACGGGAGAATCCGCAGAATCCAAACTTGAAAGAGTCCGCAGTTCTATGAGGCAACAGGGGGCGGATTATCATCTGATTACAAGTCTTGAGGATATTGCATGGCTTTTGAATCTGCGGGGCAGAGATGTGGAAAACACCCCTGTATTCTTTTCTTTCGCCTTAATCAATGCGGATTGCGCCCGTCTGTATGTTATGGACAAATCCTTTGAAGGCGCGGATGATTGGGAAGTCCTCCCGTATTTTCAAATCTTTAAAGACATCAAAAAACTTCCCGCAGGCAGTATTCTGCTGGATGAAGGTATCGTCAGCTATGCACTGATAAAAAGTCTCCCCGAAGATGTGAAAATCATCAACAGCAGCAATCCCGCAGAGCTTATGAAATCGTTAAAAAACGATACGGAGCTTGCCGCCACCGAAAACGCCCATCTGAAAGACGGCGCGGCTATGGTAAATTTCATCCGGTGGCTCAAGCAGAACATTGAAAGAGAAACAATTACAGAAATTTCCGCAGCGGACCGCCTCGAAAAGTTTCGTATGGAGCAGGAAGGCTGCTATGATCTCAGCTTCAGCACCATTGCCGGTTATATGGAAAACGGCGCAGTCATTCATTACAGTGCCACGGAGGAAACAAACAAAATCCTGAAACCCGAAGGCTTCCTGCTGGTAGATTCCGGCGGGCAATACGAAGACGGCACCACCGATATCACCCGAACCATCTCTCTTGGTTCTTTAACGGAAGAAATGAAACAGCATTACACTGCCGTGCTCCGCAGCCACATCAAGCTTGCTATGGCAGCATTTCCTCCCGGAACCACCGGCGGACAGCTTGACGAGCTTGCACGGCGGCCTCTTACGGATCTGGGACTTGACTATAACCACGGCACCGGTCACGGCGTCGGTCATCTGCTCAGCGTCCACGAAGGACCTCATTCCATCAGTCAGAAATCGGGCAGTCATCTTCCGATTTATCCGGGTTCAATCACCAGCGACGAGCCGGGAGTTTATCTGGAAGGAAAATACGGCATCCGCCTGGAAAACGAAATTCAGTGCGTAGAACTTCCGCAAGGGTCCTTCGGCTTCATTCCGATTACTTACTGCCCTTTCGAAAAAGAAGCAATCCTTCCCGAGCTTTTAAAGCCGATGGAGCTTTCCTGGCTTAACGAATATCACCGGGATGTTTATGCAAAAATTGCGCCGCGGGTATCTGCCGAAACCGCCGAATGGCTGAAAGAAGCCACTGCACCGATTACAGTAAAGTAGCGCAGGGCGCGCCTTTTGCTGTGGCGAAAGCCGTAAAAATAACCTTAAAGATCTAAGCCGCAGTACTGCGCGCAAATACCCACACAAAATTTATAATTTGGAGCGTTCAATGTTAACAGTATTTTTGAAGACAGCGTCCATCTTCTGTATGGTCGCTGTCGGCTATCTTGCAAGTAAAAAAAATATCCTTCCCGCAGAGTCCAATCAGTACCTTGTAAATCTGATTCTGACTATTACCAATCCCTGTCTGATCATATCCTCTATGTCTTCTCAGTCCCTGTCTCAGGATACGGTCAGACAAGCCGCCGAAATTCTCATCGGTGCCTCTGTATTTTTTCTCGCCGCCGCCGGTGTTTCTTTTCTGATTGTCAAAGCACTGCGCTATGAGCCTTTCGAAGATCGGGGTGTAATGATGGTAGTAATGACTGCGGTCAATACGGGATTCATGGGTTTTCCCATCACGAAAGCAATTTTCGGAGACCATTTCTTCTTTCTTATGGTGATTCAAAATATTATCCTGAATATCTACCTGTATTTCGGTGCAATTCTTCAGATGAACTACGGTCACAGAAAAAAGACCGGACTGATGGATGTCATCCGCCCGCTGCTCAACAACAATACTTATGCCCTGCTCATCGGTCTTGCCATACTGATTACTGGCTTTCAAATGCCTTCTACACTCTTTGAGTTCTTTGACACCATCGCAAACGCCACCATTCCGGTGTCTATGATTGTAGTGGGAATTCAGCTTGCGGGAAGCGATCTGAAAAAAGTATTCAAAGATCATAAACTGATGATTGCCTGTCTTGCCAACGTGGTTCTGATGCCGATTCTGACTTTCCTTGCAGTCAACTGGCTGCCTCTGATGAATGAAAGCAAGCTGATTTTGGTTTTCGCCTCCTGCTTCCCGTGCGCAGTCATCAGCACCGCTATGGCTGCAAAAGAAGGAAAAAACGCTTCTTTGGTTGCGGAAGGCGTTGCTGTCACCACCCTGTTTTCCATGGCAACCCTGCCCGCAGCAGCTATGATACTGATGGAACTTTACCTGTAACCCCACTTAAACTAAACTAAAATGTACTATACAAAAAGGGACATTACCTGAACGGAAATTTCGTTCACAGTATGTCCCCTTTTCTGTTATGATAACTTCGGTTAAAACCCGTTTCTGTCAGCTTTCTTTCCCAGAGTCCTTTTCTCTTTACGAATCGCCTCTGGAAAATCCGTTTTTCATCATGCAGCTTGTGGTATACAGCACCTTATCCAGAACATCCGCTGTTTCTGCCTCTACCCAATCGGAAATTTCCTGATTGGCGTTTTCTAAAAACTCCTCCCTGTTTCCCGGCTGCGTCTCCAAAAAGGCGCTGTCGAATTCTCGAATCAGCTCATGAGCCTTACGGCTTACCTTGTTCTGATACCGCTCAATATGAGAAGCATTTTCTCCGAAATGGGCGTCTGCCAGAGCGCCGATAATTCTGTTGGCCCAGTAAAAATTGGCTGTCGTCGGCTTTTTATAAATTCTGCCCAGATAGTCCGGTGTCTTTTCGATCATCGTATAGAGCGGAATCACAGCATTAAACACATTGCTGCCAAATGCCATCCATTGCAGCGACTTAAGTTCATCCGGCATATACGGTCTGATCTGCACCAGACCGAGAACATTGTTTCTGTTGATTCCAATCGGTCTGTATTTTCCGGATAGGTTTCTGTCTTTATCCTTTCCGTAAACATCATAAGGCGTTCCCTGATAATGATCCGAAAGAATCCTCTTCACATCTTCGATTGTGATTTTCTTCTCCGGAATCATAGACCACGGCAGATTGTTATCTTCCGGTCTGTAATCGGCAGCTTCGCCATCCCATACGAATGTGTGGGGATTCAAATATCTGAGCATCGTCCATGCCCGCGGCGTATTATAAATATGGTCGGAGTCGTCGTGAGAACCGAAGGCGTCTCTCGGATTAAAAGGTTCTTCTTGATTCATACGCAGGTCAAGGTGATACGCCTTCACAAAGTCTCTGAGATCTTCGGAACACATATGTTCTTTTTCCTCACCGTAAGCATCGTCAAAATCAAAAGAATCGATTCCCAACTGGTTAGGCATTACAACATAGGCGTTATCCGGCACTCTCTTCGCGATCCAGTGATGACCGCCTATGGTTTCCAGCCACCATATTTCTTCCGCATCCTGGAATGCGATTCCGTTCATTTCATAGGTTCCGTAGGTTTTAAGAAGGCTTCCCAGCCGTTTTACCCCCTCTCTGGCAGAAGAAATATACGGCAGTGTAATCGTCACCATATCTTCCTCTCCGATTCCTCCCGGGACTTCCGGCTCTCCGTTTTTACTCTCCCGATAAACCACAAAAGGATCTGCCCCCGCCGTTCCCGCATTGGTCGTAATCGTTTCCGTCGCAGACATGGAAACATTCTTTTCATTTACACCGCAGGCGCCCCAGACACCCTCCGAATCATCGGTGTTCGGCATATAGGTATACCGCATCGGATTTTCCGGAAGCGGAATTTCCACATGAGAAATCACAGATTTATATACTTTTGGCTGCTCCTGCGGCTTCATCACCGCAAAACGCTTCGCATCAAAGCCTTCCGCCGACGAGTCTTCATTTCTCGCTACAATAGTCGAACCGTCATAGCTTGCATCTTTACCGATTAAAATTGTTGTACACGGCATAAAAATTCCACACCTTTCAAATTATCTTCCGTTGAAACATTTTATTCTGTTTTTATTGCACCATTTTTCTCTCCCGATACAACCCTTCGCAAAATTTTCATTCCCATAACTTTTTTCTGAAATTCCGGGATACCGTTCTTACTGTCCCTACAGCTGTAAAGTTTACTCAAAATAAGTCTTTGCAAGCCCGCCTTCGCTCGTTTCCCGATATTTGCTGAACAGATCGCAGCCGGTTTCGTACATAGTCTTTACCACCACATCAAAAGAAATTTTTCTCGTGTGAGTCAAAAAGTTTGCCAAACTGAGCGCATTGATTGCCCGCATAGCTGCTACCGCATTCCTCTCGATACAAGGAATCTGCACAAGTCCGCTGATCGGATCGCAGGTCAGTCCCAAATGGTGTTCCATCGCAACCTCCGCCGCATATTCGATCTGATCGATTTCCATACCGAACAGTTCCCCAAGTCCTGCCGCCGCCATAGAGCATGCGCTTCCCACTTCCGCCTGACAGCCGCATTCTGCGCCGCTGATAGAAGCATTGGTCTTAATCAGATTGCCGATTAGTCCTGCTGTTGCCAGTGCATCTGTAATCTGTTCATCAGAAAAGTGACGAGTCTTCTGCATGTAATACAAAGTTGCCGGAACCACACCGCTGGCACCGCAGGTCGGAGCTGTAACAATCATACCTCCGTCGGCATTTTCCTCACTGACAGCATAAGCAAAAGAGCATACCAGACGATTTTCCCTGGTTTGCGGACTTTCATCAATATGATTCTGACGATACAAAAATCTGGCTTTTCGCTGCACCTCAAGACCTCCCTGAAGAATACCGTCTGTTTCAAGGCCTTTACGAATAGTCTCCTGCATCTGCTTCCAGATTTTGAGCAGATACTCTTTAATTTCTTCGCCCTCAGTTTCGTATACATAATCACAGAGACGAAGGTCGTTTTTCAGACAATATGCTCTGATTTCCTCGAAAGATTCAAGAGGATACACATCCTGCGCCTGCTCCGCTTTTCGCCCTTTAATTGCAATCCGGCCGCCGCCGACACTGTAAACCTCCATCTCTCCGACGGTTTGTCCTTCTTCATTCAGAGCTTCAAAAAACATAGTATTGGGATGCGGAAGTTCCTCCTGTTTATCGCTGAAAACAATCTCGCATTTTTTATGCCCCAACACATCTAAAACGGCAATATCCGTCATATGTCCTTTTCCGGTTTTGGAAAGAGAACCGTATAGGGTTACCCGATAGCTGAACGCATCCGGATACTCTTTCAGAAAAATCTCCGCCGCACCGGTCGGCGCAATCGTGTGAGAACTGGACGGTCCCCGCCCGATTCTATATAATTCTTTTAATGATTCCATAATATAACTCCTGTTCCATAGTAATCCGGCGGTCTTTCGGCATTTCAGCCCTGCACCGATTCTGCGAAGCGGAAATTAACTGCCGTTTCCGTCCGTATACCTTGCAAATCGTCTCAAAATATCTATGAGAAAATCCTAAATCAATCTGCGTAAGATGTCAATATACCTGCTTTAACGGAGAAAAGAGGCTTTACAAGAACAAGTCCCGACGGCACTGCGCCTGCGCATCAAAATTTCTTTCCGAATCTATCTCCCCATGGCAAATACCGCTACGCCGGCTGCAAGCAGGCAAAACCCCGCCCAGCCTTTTTTGCTCAGCTTTTCTTTCAGGAAAATGCGGGAAAGGATAATGGAAATCACCATACCCATTCTGTAAATCGTCATAATCACCGCGGCCTTTCCAAGAAACAGCGCCTTATATACAAGCACATGTCCGGCGCCCGAAGCAGTCGCACCCAGAAGAATAAAAACCCAAGTCCTTCCGCCGATTCGGGCAAACTGACTCTGCCTTTTCTTTGTAAACAATAAAACCCACAGTGCCGTCACTACAATCAGATACCGAAAGGTCGAAGTCACATTGGTGTCAATGGGTGCAGTATCGACTTTTACAATTACATAAGAAACAGAAGCAAACACCGCGGACAGCCCCGCAAAGAGAATCCATCGCTGCTCTCCCCTCCAAATCCCCTTTCCTTTCAGGGCTTCAATCTCTTCCCTTTTCATCATTAAAACAGTTCCCGCCGCAATCATAACCGCCCCGAAAACCATAAAACCGGTGATTTTCTCACCGAGAACGACAGCACACAGCACCATAGAAAATACAATAGTAAGGCTCTGAATCGCTAAAAACACACTGATGCTGCCGCCTTTCAATCCGAGAAAATAAAAAGCCCATGATACAGAAAGCACAATGCCGGACGCAGCCACAGAAACCCATGTGCCGAATCCCATATCCTGTACCTGACCGAAACTTTCGGTAAACGCCGCAGTTACTGCAAAAGCTGCCAAAAGCACTGTATTCGTTACTGCTCCGGTCACATAGGGGTCCGCATCCTTAATTCCGATTTTCGATAGTATAGAGGAAACCCCGATAAACAGGGTAGAAAGCACCGCAAGTAACAACCACATAAAAACAAGCTCCTTTTTGTCAAACTGATGATAGTTTAACCGCCGGAGCCTGAATTTATCATTTTTTCTTTTATTTACTTAAAGTGCCGTGCAGTCTGACTGCCGCACATGCCTTTCGTGGAATTACATATTTCTCAGGAAGGCTTCGTAACCTCTTTCTGTTTCATAAACATCGGCTTTGCTGGTTACTTCCCAAGGCGCATGCATATTGAGCACCGCAACGCCGCAGTCGATGACCTCCATACCGTAAAGCGCCAGAATGTACGCAATCGTTCCGCCGCCGCCGACATCAACTTTACCCAATTCAGCAAGCTGATAATGCACTTTTGCTTCATCCATAATCCTTCTGATGTCTGCAATGTATTCCGCATTGGCATCGTTGGAGCCGGATTTACCGCGAGCGCCGGTGAACTTGCTGAAAACCATACCTCTGCCTGCAAAAGAAGTATTTTTTCTCTCAAAGGCTTCCGGAAACAGAGGATCATAGGCTGCGTTCACATCAGATGACAGCATTTTGGAATTTGCCAGTACTCTGCGCAGTTTCAATTCACTGTACTGTCCCATTCTGTCCAAGAGTTCTGCAACCATATTTTCAAAGAATTTAGATTCCATACCGGTTGCACCCACACTGCCTATTTCTTCCTTATCAACCAGGATACAGCAAGATGTCTTCTCTACATCGGAAACCGCAAGCATAGCTTTTAACGAAGTAAATGCACAAACTCTGTCATCCTGTCCGTAAGCCATAATCATACTCCGGTCAAGTCCAGCATCACGCGCCTTTCCCGCAGGTACGACTTCCAGTTCCGCCGAAAGAAAATCTTCTTCCTCAATATCGTATTTTTCCTTCAAAAGCTTCAAAATATTTGCCTGTACGGCGTCCTTTTCCTCTCCTGCAAGTGGTCTGCTGCCGATCAGAACATCCAGCTTCTCACCTTCAATCACCACACCGGCTTTTTTCTCCAGCTGCTTTGCCGCCAGATGAATCAAAAGGTCGGTAACTCCCACTACAGGATCGTTATCGTCCTCGCCAATGACAACATTCACTACCGTACCGTCTTTTTTCACCACTACGCCGTGAATTGCAAGAGGCAGCGCAACCCACTGATACTTTTTAACTCCGCCGTAATAGTGAGTATCCAGATAAGCAAAATCTGAATCTTCATAAAGAGGATTCTGTTTTACATCCAGTCTCGGCGAGTCGATATGCGCGCCTAAAATATTCATTCCTTCTTGGATATCTCTTTTGCCTATATTGAACAGAACTACAGATTTACCCATGCAGACTGCATAAACCTTATCTCCTGTTTTCAGCGTTTCGCCTTTTGCAATCACATCCTCAAGATTTCTGTAGCCTGCGGCTTCCGCCATTTCCACAGTTAAATCCGCGCACTCTCTTTCTGTTTTGCCTTTATCCAGAAAGTTTTTATATTCAGCACAGAGTTCCTCCATCCGGCTGAGTGCGCTTTCGTCATAGCTGTTCCAAGCGTTCGGTCGTTCCATCTGTCACCACTCCTTTTTTCAATCTATACACTTCTTATATTATTCCAAAAAAACGAAAAATACAAGGAGAGATTTAGACGGTTTTATACAAGACAGAACTTCCCGTCACGGAATATCTCTGTTTCGGCTCCGTCTTCTCCAATAACCGTACATTTCAAATCTTCCGTACCGAACATAAAATCCACATGAATGGAAGAAAGATTCAGTCCTTTCTTTGCCAAGGCTTCCTGACTGCGGTCCTCTCCTAAAATCATATCTGAATATCCTGCACCCAAAGCTAAGTGGCAGGAAGCATTTTCGTCAAACAGGGTGTTATAGAACAGAATTCCCATTTGGTTGATCGGTGAGTCAAAAGGTACCAGTGCAACTTCTCCCAGATGACTTGCGCCTTCATCGGTTTCTAAAATACCCCGCAGAATATCTTCTCCAACCTTTGCACTGTACTCTGTAACCTTGCCGTCTTTGAACACCAGTCGCATACCATCAATGATATTGCCGGCATGTACAAAAGGCATTGCACTGTAAACTACACCATTCACCTTGTCTCTATGTACCGAAGACAGGATTTCCTCAGTTGGAATATTCGGCGCAAAAAGCTCACCATCCGGCTCAGGGCAATGGCAAATGCCTCCGGTAAAAATAGTGTCATCACAAATCTCCAGTGTTAAATCGGTTCCTAAACTATTGGTAAAATGAAGACTACGCACCTTCAGAGCATTGATCTTTTCCACATTTTCACGCATTTCCCGAATATGTGCATCCCATCCTTTTATTCCGCTCTCTTCTGTCACATAACAACTCTTAAAAATCGCTTCCCAAAGAGCGTCCATCGCATCTTCAGGTGTTTTATCCGGAAATACTTTCATCGCCCACGCTTCGCCTGCAACGGCAGAAGCACTCCATTTCACCCGATTATCCTTCTTGATAAATCCAAGATCTTTCAGCGGCTCCAATGTTGCTGCCTTCCACAAGGCCAATTTCTCTTCATCCACTTCGGCAAGGCCGTCCGGCGCATCATTATTCAGCCGCAAAAAGCAGGCATCTTTATCTGCGTAATAGGTTCTGGAATCTGCCCACCAGTCCGGCACTTCAGATAACGTCTGATCGGAAACATGATTCAGCCGAATCTTTGTTAGCTCCTGGTCCGCAAAGTGTATTACCACATCCTTTGCGCCAAGTTCATAAGCTTTCTTTGCCAAAATACGCAAAAAAGCAATAGCAGTTACAGAAGTTTCTTCTACTACCAGAATCTGACCCTCAGTAATGCCGACTCCTCTCTTCAAAATCAATTCAGCATAATTCTCCAAAAGCCGTTCTTTTCTGTCCATTTATTTCTCCTTTTTGTTCAGCACACAAGCGCTGTAATGATTTTCGCCGATTTCACTCAGCTCGTAAGCCGTTTTACATGCTTCACAAGCATAAGGGCAGCGAGGATAAAAGCGACAATAATCTACCGGATTGATTGGTGAAGATACCTCGCCGCGAAGCAGTTCCGGCTCGCTGTCTTTCTTAGTAATATCAATAACCGGGATTGCAGAAAGCAGTGCTTTGGTATACGGGTGCTGCGGATTTTCAAACAACTCCTCTGTTGGTGCCAGTTCCACACATTGCCCCAGATACATAACTGCAATTTCTGTAGAAATATGCTTTACCACACTCATATCATGGGTGATAAACATATATGCCAGTTCCCGTTCCTCCTGAAGATCCATCATCAGATTCAAAATCTGCGCCTGAATAGATACATCCAGAGCCGATACCGGTTCGTCGCATACGATAAATTCCGGATTGGTAGCCAGGGCTCTTGCAATCCCGATACGCTGCCTGCGGCCGCCGTCCAGCTCGTGGGGATATGCATTAATCAGCCGCGGCGCCAGCCCTACAACATCCATCAATTCTTTCACCCTGCTATGAATTTCCTGTTTGCTTTTATACATTTTTCCGACTTCCATCGGCTCTCTGATAATTTCCGAAACAGAAAGCCTTGGGTTAAGTGAGGCATAAGGATCCTGGAAAATCAGCTGCATTTTCTGACGGAGCTTCTTCATATCCGCCTTTCCCAGCTTTGTAATATCCTGCCCGTCAAAATAAATCTCGCCTTCAGTCGGTTCAGTCAGGCGAAGTACAGTTCTTCCCAGGGTTGTTTTTCCGCATCCGGATTCCCCCACAACTCCTAAGGTATGACCTTTTTCTATGGTAAAGCTGACATCATCCACTGCATGAAGCAGACCGGAAGGTGTCTTAAAATACTTCTTCAGATGCTTAATTTCTAATTTCGGTGTATTACTCATCTGCCTTCACCTCCTGAAATAGATGACACTTTACGATATGCCCACCGCCGATATTAACTTCCTGCGGTACTTCCTCCAGACAGCGCTGCGTGCACTTTGGACATCTTGGAGAGAACACACACCCTGCCGGCAAATCCATCGGATCCGGCATCAGTCCATCTATCGGTGAAAGCCGTTTTGTCTTTCTGTTCATATCCGGAATGGAGCCGAACAGCCCAACAGTATACGGATGATGCTCTTCGTTTAAGAAAATTTCTTCCGCAGTACCGGATTCCACAATAGTGCCTGCATACATAACCGCTACTTTATCACAGTTTTGAGATACAATCCCAAGGTCATGGGTGATTAAAATCATTGAAGTGTTCAAATTTTTCTTCAGCTGCTTCATCATATGAAGTACCTGTGCCTGAATCGTCACATCTAAAGCCGTAGTCGGCTCGTCGGCAATCAGAAGCTCCGGCTCCAAAGACAAAGCAATAGCGATCACTACACGCTGCTTCATACCACCGGAAAACTGATGAGGATATTCCCTTTTTCTGCTTGCGGGAATTCCTACCATTTCCAGCATTTCATCTACCTTCTGTTCCATCTCTTCATCAGAAAGATCCGGCAAATGAATTTTAAAAGACTCTTTAATCTGATCTCCGATTCTGAGAACCGGGTTCAAACTCGTCATCGGATCCTGGAAAATCATAGAAATCCGGTGTCCTCTGATAGCTCTCATCTTTCCTTCAGCCTTGGTCAGAAGATCTCCTTCTTCCGCAAATTCAATAGATCCGTTTGTAATATAACCGGTCCGCTTCGGCAAAAGTCCCATAATTGCAAGGGCCGTCGTCGTTTTACCGGCGCCTGTCTCTCCTACCAGACCTAAAGTTTCTCCTTTATTCAAAGAAAAGCTGATATCGTTCAGCACGGAAGATACGCCGTCGTCCGTACGGTATTCCGCCGAAATATGTTCCAGATTTAATATTTTTTCGTCCATCGCAGCATACCTCCTAATTTTTCATTCTCGGATCCAGTGCATCACGAAGTCCGTCCCCTAAAAGGTTCAGAGAAATCACAGCCAGCGTGATTGCACCGCCCGGAAACAATACTAGATACGGCGCCTGCCGCATAAAGTTTCTGGCTTCATAAAGCATCGTGCCCCATTCGGATGCAGGCGGTTTTACACCCAAGCCCATAAAGCTCAGGGATGCAATAATCAGAATCGTTGCGCCCATAGCTAAAGTCGCCTGTACAATAATTGGTCCAATCGCATTTGGAATAATGTGCTTGGCAATAATATGCGCGTCATTGCTGCCGCAGCATCTTGACGCCTCTACAAATTCCTGGTCTTTTAGAGACAGGATCGAGGAGCGGATAACACGGGCGAATACCGGTATGTACGCAACCGACAATGCAATCAGCAGGTTGCTCATACTCTGTCCAAGTGCAGCTACAATGGAAATAGACATCAGCATCGGTGGAATTGCCAGCAGAATATCCATAAAACGCATCAGAATATTGTCACGGAAGCCGCCGAAATATCCTGCGATAGCACCAATAATCGATCCGATGGCGACTGCGATAGTCATAGCAATAATACTCATAGTCAAAGAAATTCTCGCACCGTGAACAATTCTTGCAAAGACATCTCTGCCGAATTGATCTGTTCCAAACCAGTGCTCTGCAGAAGGCCCCTGCAGACGTTCTGCCATATTCTGTCCAATTACCTCGGTCTCATAATCGGCGATAAAATCAGCGCCGGCTGCAATTGCAATCATAAATAATAAAATCGCAAGTCCCAGCATTGCCAGTTTGTTTTTCATAAGTCTGTGCATAACCTGTGAAAACTGACTGCGGGCCTTAAATTCTTCATTCTGTTTTTTCAAGAAAATCACGCCCTTTCATACTGAGATTTGATACGTGGATCAATATATGCGTAAATTACATCCACCACCAAATTTACTAAACTGTACGCAATTGTAATAAACATAATCGCCCCCATAACAACCGGGGTATCTTTCATTCGAATCGCCGTAATCAATAGCGTTCCCAGTCCCGATGCGGCAAATACACTCTCAATAACTACTGTACCGCCCAGCAGATAGCCGAAATCCACACCGATTACGGTTACAATAGGGAGAAGCGCATTGCGCAGAGAGTGTTTCAGTACAACGCTTTTTTCTTCCGCTCCCTTGGCTCTTGCCGTTCTGATATAATCCTGCTTCAGAACCTCCAGCATAGTAGAGCGGGTCATCCTTACCAAAGTCGCCATAGTTGCTGTGGAAAGAGTAACTGCCGGCAGTACATAACCGGAAATATCCTGAATTCCGGTTGCCGGAAACCATCCCAGGTTCAATGCAAAGACCAGCATCAAAATAAGTCCCAGTACAAATGACGGAATCGATGCAAAAATTAATGCGGCAACAGTGCTGACACCATCCACAAAAGAATACTGACGCACTGCTGAAATGACACCTACTGGTACACCAATGAGAGCTGCAAAAAACATAGCAACAGCGGCCAGAGTCAAAGTCAGCGGAAATCTTGCCATAATTTCTCCCCATACAGACAGACCTGTCTGATAAGAAGTCCCTAAATCGCCCTGAACCGCATTAACCATATAATCAAAATATCGAACAAAGAATGGATCTGTCAGTCCCAACTCTGCTTCCAGTTTGGCGACTTGTTCCGGTGAGGCGCTCTGTCCAAGGATCAGTTGAGCCGCATTTCCGGGCGTTAAATTCATAATCGTAAATACAATGAAAGAAATTCCAAGTACGACTACAATCATCATGCCCAGACGCTGTAAAATATACTTTAACATGTGTTTTATCCTCTCTAAAATGATGAGGGTATTTCATCATGATGAATACCCTCACTGTCATTGCATTTTCAATGATTCTAAGAAATTCCTTTTACCAGGACATTCTCTTAATTTTGTAAATACCCAATGCGTCGGCTTCCACGCCTTTTAAGTTTGCATTGGTTGTAATGGTTGTAGGCTCAAATACCAGAGATGCAACATAAGCCTGATCGCTGATATACTGTGCAACATCCTCATAAGCAGCTAATTTTTCATCACCTGTTTTCATTGCCGCATCTTCCAGTTTTCCGGACAGTTCGTCAGATACTACATGGGTGATGTTGCCTGTTCCGCCGTAACAGTCTTTATGGAACTGACTGTATAATAGAGAATAAGCATCTGTAAACATTGCACACCAGCTTGAAAGAGTCACCTGATAATCACCTTTGGAATATACATCCGTAGTATATGCACCGGCTTCCATAATTTCGATTTCCATTTCAATGCCTGCGGATTTTAAGTCATTCTGGATTACCTGTGCCACACTCTGCAGCTTGGCATCTTCCTTAATCTTCATCTTCAGCTTCAGGTTTTCCTGACCTGCTTCTTTTAATAAAGCCTTTGCTTTTTCGATATCCTGGTCATAGCCTGTCACTTTATCGGAGTAGCCGTCGCAGGTCGGTGAAATTGCAGAATTTGCAGGTGTTCCGTTTCCTTCCAGAGATCCTGTGATAATATTTTCTCTGCTGATAGCATAGTTGATTGCCTGTCTTACTTTTACATCGCTGAGCGCTTTATCTTCGATGTTCATATTAATGGATAATACCGCAGCCAGATCTGTGCTGTAGAATGCAAGATTCTCATCTCCCTTAACAGTTTCGATATCTGAGTTGTTTACATTGAGGAAGGCATCTGTTTCGCCCGCCTGCAGTGCAACAAGTCCGGTATTTTTATCTGTAATAGGCTTGAAGTTTACAGTCTTGATTGCAGGCGCGCCACCCCAGTATTCTTCATTAGCTTCAACGGCAATGTGGTCACCGGCAACCCATTCTACAAATTTGTATGCGCCGGTACCCATCGGTTTTCTTTCCACTGCATCCTCACCGTTTTCTTCTGCATAAGCCTTGCTCATAATGGAAAAATACGGAGATGCCAGGCTTCCGATCATTGCGCCGAACGGTTTCTTCAAAATCAGCTTTACTGTATAATCGTCGACCTTTTCAACTTTATCAATAGCTGCAGTCATATCTGCTGCCCAACCTTTTTCAATGGTTCTGTTAATGGAATAAACCACATCATCAGCAGTCATCGGGGTGCCGTCATGGAATTTTACATCTTCACGAAGTTTGAAGGTGTATGTTTTTCCATCTTTGGACACTTCCCATTTTTCTGCCAGGGCTTCTACATAATTGCCTTCCGCATCCTGCTCTACCAAGTTATCGTAGATGGCATAAGTAACAGTAAAAGTACTCATCATAGCAATAGCCATAGGATCCAGAGAATTTGGTTCTGATGCCAATGCCCAGTTGAGGTCTGTTCTTGCCTCTGCACTATCATTGCCGCCGCCACCGCAGCCTGTCAAAGCAGACAGTGACAAAGCACAAATCAAGAGGAGTGCAAGGATTTTAGATTTCTTTCCGTTCTTCATTTTGAACCTCCTGTTTCGGAACTTAGTTTCAATTTATTCGTTTTCATTTTATTTCTATTATAGTCAATTTCAGAAACTTGTCAATAGAAAAATTAGACTTTTATTTATAAATTTGCATTTTTATTCATCTTTATAAATTCAGTCAATTTGACAAAGACTCTCGGTCTTGCTAAAATAGTATCGATTCTATATGTAACAGGAGTGAACAGATTGGAAACAAAAGAAAAATTAAAAACCACGGAGTTTTCTAACTCTATCGATAAAACTCTGAGTGTAATTGACTGTATCTTTGAAGAAGAAAGCACATTCAATGATATTCAAAAAAAACTGAATCTGCCGAAAGCAACGCTGCACCGAATCCTGCAGTCCCTGGAAAGTCATGAGCTGATTGAAAAAATAACGCCCGGTGATACTTACCGTTTGGGACTGAAATTCATCTATTACAGCGAACTGGTAAAAAAACGGCTATCACTGCCTTCCCTGGCAGAAGGGTATCTTAAAGATTTAGCCTTAGAAACCGGAGAGAATACTGCTCTGACTGTACTCTACCAGCAGCATTGTATGTCCCTGATTCAGTGCAGCGGAGAGGATTCCGCGCTGACTTCCAATCTTCTTCCCTTTCCTGCACTGAATACCTGTTCCAGCGGCAAGCTCTTCCTTTCCCGCTGGGATGATTCTGCACTTCGATCCTATTTTTCTAAACCCGACCCGGCTAAACCTACCCACAACACCATCGTCACTTTTGAGGACTTCAAAGCAGAGCAGAAGAAAATACTGGAAAACAAAATTGCATACGATGATGAAGAAAACGAATACGGTCTTTTCTGTATGAGCGTTCCCCTTTACAATCATCTGGGACCTATCAATGCCAATATCGGAATTACTGCCCCGAAATCACGTCTTATGATGAAGGATACCAAAAGTATAGAAGAAAAGCTTCGCAGCACTGCAGAAACCATCAGTGATATTCTGATAAAAGTTAAATTCGAATCACCGTTTTAACTGTATATAAATGGGCTGCCTACGACTGAAACTGTCGCTAAGCAGCCCATTTTTCAATAATTAAGCCGGTTGTTCGGCAAGCTTCTTTGCAAGTTCCACTGCCGAAGCTGCATCACGAGAATAATTTGCGCCGATTTTATCAGCAAAGATATCGTTGACCAGTGCGTCTCTCATTATGTATAGCTTCACAGACTCCTTACAGCCTATGCGCCTCTTCTTCTCCGTTCAAAACTCTGTGGATTCCTTTTGCCAGCGCCTCCATCTCAAAAGTTCCCGCAATCACTTCTACCGGTGCGATAAATTCAACTTTCTTGCGAAGTTCGCCGGTCAGATATCCGGAATATGCCATACCGCCGGTTAAAATAATTTTATCAACCTTTCCGTTTACAACCGGCGCCAGTCTGCCAATATCCTGTGCAAGCTGCAGTATCATTGCATCGATAACTTCTTTGGCAACCGGATCTGCTTCTGCCATTTTCTCAGCATCTCGAAAATCATTGACACCAAGATAGGCGATCAGCCCGCCTTTTCCTTTCAGCTTTTTCTGCACTTCTTTTTCAGAAAGACCGCTTCTGAAGCAGAATTTTACCAATTCTCTGCAAGGTACACCGCCGGAGCGTTCCGGAGAAAAGGCGCCTTCATCATCACCGATGAAGTTCAAAACTTTTCCCCCCTGAATCAGATTGGAAGTAACACCGCCGCCCAGATGACATACGATATAGGTACTGTCCTTCAGGCTTATACCGTCTCGTTTTGCCTGTTCAATAGCAACCGCCCGACTGTTGAGCACATGAGTCAGGAAAGGTTTTCTGATTTCGGGAACTCCGGTATAAGTAAAAATCGGGTCCGGTGTCCCGCAGCCGCATACCGCATCGTATACATATCCGTGAATACCGGTCCCCGCCTCTTCCGCAATTTCATAAGCAATAATCGGCGAAAGATTTGCAGGATGCGGTGCCGGAGAATTTTTTGATGCCTCTGCAAATTTACGGTCTGCAAAGTATGCACCGCTTTCAATCTGTCCGACAACACCGCCTCTTGCCGCAACCGCAGCCAGATCAGAAGGCGTAAGTCCCTGCTCATTTAAATATGCAAGCACCGCATTCTTCCGAAGATGAAGCTGATCGTTAATCTCCGGAAATTCCGCCAGTTCCTCTGCCGAATGCAGAATTGTACCGCTGTGTATTTCTTTTTCGCCGTCATAAACCGCAGCCTTCGTTGAAGTTGACCCCGGATTGATTACTAAAATATATTCTGCCATAATGCGCTCCTTTATTTATATATTCTGATTTTCTATCCGGTTTTAGCATATCATGTTTTACAGATACGGTCAAATTCATTTTTAGTTAACCTAACTTTTTGTTTGAATATCATTGATTCACTTCCAAAAAATTGCTATAATGGATACATGACTTTTAGAATTACGGAGGCACTTTATGGTCAATAACTTTGAACAGCTGAAACAGATTGCAGACCTGATCTCAGCCCAGTTCGGACCGTCTACGGAAGTCGTACTGCACGATTTCACAGGTGAACTGGACCACACAATAGTCTATATTGTCAACGGTCATGTGACAGGCCGAACCGTCGGCGATGCACCGACCCAGTCTTTTCTGGAATATATGAATACCGATCGCCTGCGGGGACCGATTGAAAAAATACGACACATTTCTCATCTCCCCGACGGCAGAATCATTCGCTCCTCTACGGCGAATTTCTTCGATGAAGACGGAACGCTGAACAGCTCTCTGTGTATCAATCAGGATATTTCAGATCTGGTTTCCCTTGAAAACGCTGTCAAAGGTTTATCCGATGCAAACTATTTCGAAACCAACGCATTATCTGCCAGCTACAACGAATTTGATGTGCAGCCTTCTTCCATCCACGGTATGATGGATAATATCATTACAGAAGCACTGGCATCGGTCGGAACGCCCCCGGACAAAATGAACAGAGAGACTCGAATTAAGCTGCTCAAGTTTCTTGATGAGCGCGGGGTATTTCTGATTCAGAAATCCGGTCAGAAAGTATGTGAACTGCTGGGTATCTCCAAGTTCACACTTTATAACTATCTTGAAGAAGCCCGGGGAAACAGCAAAAAACAGTAGAGACACAGCCGGCGCATATAAAACCACAAAATGACACAATCCTGCTTTTCCTGCATGGTTTGTGTCATCTT
>CALBGO010000007.1 GCA_937894585.1 uncultured Eubacterium sp. | reverse complement strand
GTCAAACAGCTGCTGCGTCTGATCTAATGCCTTTTGAACCACAGCTTTTGATTTGTCTACAACTTTGACAAAGTCTGCAAACTGGTTTTGGAGTTCGAGTGGTGGTAAAAGTACAGGCAAAGCCTTTAATTGCCTCATATTAATACTTGCAATTCCTGTCGTCTGCTTTGCACATCCAAGAAAGTAACGTTTTGATTTCTGATGTCTAAGATACTCTGCAAAAAACTCTGGAAGAATTACTGTTGCATTTAGGCGAACACGAAAAATATGATTTTGATGAATACAGTTTTCTAAAGGTTCTTTAATAATAGCACCTCTGCCAAGCTTATCAGGATCTCCGCCTTCTGTCATTAGCACATCTTCCGGCAATAACCGGTATTGGTTAATTTCCTGCTCTGTTGCTTCAATAGTCTTAACTGTAGTCCAATCAATATAACCATCTTTAACATTAGATACAGCCATATATGGAACTTCTGTTGTACACTGCGCCTTGAGCTTACGCCCTTTTGTAATACCTGAAACAACATTTGCCATCTCTTCTAGTGGTTCCTCATTCCACGACATCGTATTTAAAAACATATCCCCAAAGAGTTCTACAAATCGGGCTCTGACAAGTTCTTCCAGTTTTGATAATTCTTGCTTACGCAATCGAATAATCTGCGATGTTTTTTCAAGATTATCTACTATCTGTGTCTGAACTGACTTATCCGGTATATTAATCTCAATATTGGCAACAATTGTCTTTGATATTTCTTTAAATGTTGCACCCCGTCCAAGAGATTGTAAAAGCTCTGTATTCCCTTTCAAAAACCAATACAGATATCGGTTATCTATCTTTTCTGAACAAATAAGATTTTTGAAACCTTGATTACAATACATTTCACATCCTGCTATAGCAACCTTTCCTATTGGTGCTCTAGATGATAATATTACGGTACCTTTAGGAAAAGGAGTAAGTCCTGTTTTCTTTACTCCTAATTCAGTTATTTTTCGAACACTGTCTGTAATTATATATGTTTCATCATTAAGCTCGGCAGGTGTAATCCATTTAATATCGCCATCCCAGTACTCCTCAATATTTGTCTTCGGTGTACTTCCAGATACTATTTCACAAATATCTCCAAGTTTTACTCTCATCTTCTTCATCCCCTATCGACTACCCGCAGTGCCTATTCGCATTCCGCTTCGCTTCATGCTCATGCGTGCAAGAAGCATCCCTCGCTCAAAAGAGCTCGGTCAATCCGAATTGATCGATTTTGTATATCCTTCCTCTTATAAATTTAACAGTCGTTC
>CALBGO010000006.1 GCA_937894585.1 uncultured Eubacterium sp. | reverse complement strand
GTTGAGACAGCTGAATTTATGTTCAGCCACCCCAACATTTATTATAGAACCAAAATTCAACAATCACATCAAGTTTTACCAACTCTTTCGTCCTATAGGTCTTAGATTTCAACAATTGCAGCGGTTTTTATCAACTCATTTTGTCCTATAGACCCGGCTTTCACCAACTTTTTTCTCCTATAGTCTCGAAATTTCAATGCAAAATCCTGATAAAAAACGGCGCCGGCGAGGTAGCTTTCCGAAAGAGAAATGCTGTCTCGCCGGCGCCGAAGTTTTTTAATACTCTTTTCCTGCCAAGATGCCGGACAATCCTCTTATTCTGTTTTTAATCATTCGAAATCAAACTCTCCGCATTCGTCAAGATCTACAGGAACGATGATATTTTCGGCATCTTCCAGTTTATCTGCCGCAACATAAAGGTCTATTGCCGTAGCTGTGGATATGCCTGCGAAAATCTCTACATAGTTTCCCGCACCCTCATAATTTCTGATACAGACAATTCCTTCGCCGCGAAGCTTCGATTCCAAAATATCCGCTTCGAGATTATTATCCGCAGAACATAGATAAACGCCGCCGCGCCATTCTGCTTTTACATCTTTTGTTTCTTTCTTAAACATAATTAAAGCGCCTTTGTTTTCACTTCTTCAACAAGCTTTGCAACAAATTCGTCGGAAGACATAGTGCCCAGCTCTCCTACCTTCGTAGAACGAACCGCTAAAGTGCCTGCTTCCGCTTCTCGCTCGCCGATTACGCAGATATAGGAAACTCTTTCGTTTCTTGCTTCTCTCAGCTTGTAGCCGATTTTTTCATTTCTGATATCCAGTTCCACACGCAGACCTGCTTCTTCACATTTAGCGGCAATTTCTTTTGCATAGCCTTCAAAAGCCTCTGCCACGGTCAAAAGCTTCACCTGTACAGGCGCCAGCCACAGCGGGAATTTTCCTGCAAAATGCTCGGTCAGAATGCCGATGAATCTTTCGATGGAGCCGAAAATTACACGATGAATCATAATCGGTCTGTGCTTTTCGTTGTCAGAACCCACATAAGTCAGATCAAATCTCTGCGGCATCTGTAAATCCAGCTGAATCGTTCCGCACTGCCATGTTCTGCCGATGGAGTCCTCCAGATGGAAGTCCAGTTTCGGTCCGTAGAATGCGCCGTCACCCTCGTTGATGACATAAGGCACACCGACTTCCTGCATAGCTTCACGCAGAGCATCTTCCGCCATTTCCCATTCTTCATCGGTACCCATGGAGTCTTCCGGTCTTGTGGAAAGCTCGATATGATATTTGAATCCGAACATACTGTAAACATCGTCGATGAACTTTGCAACGCCTACGATTTCATCCTTAATCTGCTCAGGAAGCATAAAGATATGCGCATCGTCCTGCGTAAAGGTTCTTACTCTCATCAGACCGTGCAGTGCGCCGGACAGTTCGTGTCTGTGAACCTGTCCCAGCTCTCCCATACGAATAGGAAAATCTCTGTAGGACCACATTTTTCTCTTATAGCAGAGCATAGAACCCGGACAGTTCATCGGTTTGATGGCAAAATCGGCGTCATCGATTTTTGTAAAATACATATTATCTTTATAATGATCCCAGTGACCTGAAGTTCTCCAAAGCTGTTCATTCAAAATCAGCGGAGTCTTGATTTCCTGGTAGCCTCTTTTTCTGTGTTCTTCTCTCCAGAAGTTTTCCAGTTCATTTCTGATAATCATACCTTTAGGCATAAAGAACGGGAATCCCGGACCTTCTTCAAAAATAGCAAACAGATCCATTTCTTTGCCGATTTTTCTGTGGTCTCTCTTTTTAGCTTCTTCCAGACGGGCAAGATAAGCGTCAAGCTCTTCCTGGCTCGGAAATGCAGTACCGTAAATTCTCTGCAGCATCTTGTTATGCTCATCGCCTCTCCAGTATGCGCCGGCAACGCTCATCAGCTTTACGGCTTTAATCTGACCGGTGGAATCCATATGCGGTCCCGCGCAGAGATCCACAAAATCGCCCTGCTGATAGAAAGAAATTACTGCGTCTTCCGGCAGATCGTTTATCAGCTCCACTTTGTAATCCTCGTTTCTGTCTGCCATATACTTCAGAGCTTCTTCCCTCGGCATTTCAAAGCGTTCCAGTTTATAGTTCTGCTGAATCACCTTCTTCATTTCCTTCTGGATTTTCAGAAGATCCTGGTCGGACAACTTGTGTTCCATATCGATATCATAGTAAAATCCGTTGTCGATTGCAGGGCCGATTGCCAGCTTTGCATCAGGCCACAGATTTTTTACAGCCTGCGCCATAATATGAGAAGCAGTGTGTCTGTAACGCAGTCTGATATCCTCATCTTCAAAATTGATTTTCTCCTTAGCCATATGTCTTCTCCTTTTCTCTGTTCTTTCCTTATTGATTGTACTTATTGTTATAAATTTCCTGTTTATCGGTTATTTCCCGGGAAAAGTCCCGGAAATATGAGTTATTCCAAACTTTCGGGCGCTGTATTTCCTCCGGTGCCTCCGGTATTACCGCCGGTCTCACCTTCGCCGGTTTCTCCACCTCCGGTATTTCCGCCTGAATTACCGTCTCCTGTGTTTCCGTCACCGGTATTTCCGCCTGAATTACCGTCTCCGGTGCTTCCTCCTGTATTTCCGCCGTTGTTTCCGCCTCCGCTGTTTCCATTTCCGGTATTACCGCCGGTACTTCCACCTCCGGTGCTTCCTCCTGTATTTCCGCCTCCGGTATTTCCGTTTCCATTGTTATCGTTTACGTTCGGCGGCGGAGTCTGCGCCGGTTCTTCAGGCATCGGCGTTATTTCCGGATTCTCTGTATCGATCGGTGTCTGATTCGTTACATCGGAACCGATATTACTGCTGATTGTATCGCTGATTGCCTGCACTGTTTCGGACGGTTTGTAATCCTTCTGTCCAAACATCTCTTGGTGCAGCTTTATCGTATTTTCTGCAAGATTATCGGGAAATACATAAGAAACACCATTGATAAATCCGCCGGTTACTTCATAAGGCCAGCCCTTTCCGCTCTTAATATTGAAATCCACAAGTCTTGTTGCAAGTCCCAGCATATCGCTGTTGGATAAATTAGTCTTCACATGCGGAAGCATCGTATCCAGAAGCTTGTTCAGTTCTCCGATGCTCATCGTCTTCAGCTTTTCAAAAACTTTTCCGAGAACGATTCTCATACGCTCTGTACGCTTGAAATCGTCACCGACGCCTTTGCGGATTCTGCCGTAAGAAACAGCCTGCACGCCTTCCAGTTCCTGCTCTCCCGCCTTTTCGACCAGACGATACTCTTTCTGGCCGACATTCTTTGCAGTCTGGGCAGTATACTTGTTCAGCTCGCTGATTTCTTCCTCCTGCACATCAACGGTGATACCTCCCACTGCGTTGACAAGATCCGCTACAGCTCCGAAATTTACTACCACAAACTTATTGATATTCAAATCCATAGCCTGATTCAAAGACTTGATAACCATAGCGGGTCCTTCGCCTCTGTTGGAATCCGTAATCTTTCCGTAAGTATCCGTATCTCCGAATTTTAAATAAGTATCGCGGTATACGCTCATCAGCTTAACTTCGCCGGTTTCTTCCTTGATGCTGAGAATCATAATCGCATCTGCCCCGCTGCCTTCGATATTTTCCATATCCCTGCTGTCAACTCCCAGCAGAAGGATATTGATGTATCCGTCCACATCTACACAGGACAGTTCAGTTTCATCGATATGCAGACGATCGATCATACCCAGTTTTGCAAGTACATAGCTTCCTACACCGATGGCGATAATCAGAATGACAATCAGACCGATCAGAACGCCTTTCTGCCAGCCTTTCAGTCTGCCAAACCACCTGCCGATTTTCTTAAAGATATTTCCTTCGTATTTGTTGTTGTGTGCAAAGATTTCATTACGTCTTCTTGCCATAATACTGCTCCTTATCTGTTAACCTAAAACCTTCTGACTTTCTTTCGACATTCTTGCCTCTCTTGCTTTTTGCAAAAAATCTTCGTAAAATGCAATCGCATCATCAATATCACCGTCAAAAATAATTCTGCCCATTTTCAGCACAATGCCTCTTTTGCAGAAATTCCGGGCAACGCCGGTAGAATGGGTTACAAATAAAAAAGTCGCTCCTGTATCAACAATCTCATTGATTTTTCTGTTGCACTTCTGTCTGAATTCTTTATCGCCGACACTTAAAGCCTCGTCCACAATCAGGATTTCAGGCTTGATATTGGCATTAATCGCAAAACCCAGACGAGCTTTCATACCGCTGGAGTAAGTACGCACCGGCTGGTCGATATAATCTCCCAGATCGGCAAAATCAATAATTTCTTCTTCCATCGTTTTGACTTCTTTTTCGTCAATACCTAAAAGCTGTCCGCGAAAATAAATGTTTTCTCTTCCCGTAAACTCAGGGTCAAAACCCGCAGTCAGCTCCAAAAGAGCGCTGACTCTGCCATTTACCGTAATTTCGCCTGACGACGGGTACGCAACACCTGTAATCATCTTAAGAATCGTGGATTTTCCGGCGCCGTTTCTTCCGAACAGAGCCACCGACTCTCCCTCTTTTATGGTAAATGACACATTGTCTGTTGCCTTCTTCAGCTTCGGTTTGATTCTTCTGTTAAAAATCGCCCGAAACCGCTGTTTGTCATTTTTATATAATTTATATACTTTCGATACATTTTTAAACTCAATTGCTGTTTTCTTTTCCATCAAACTTCCTTTCCCCGTTACAGTACATCCGGAATTTCTTTCCTCAGCTTTTTATATGCCCAGACAGCCAAAAGAACCATCACACCGAAGACAATGCCGAAGTTCAGAAGCTCCTGCGGAGACTCCCAAAACCATTTTTTATAAACAAAACAGTTTCTGTAACCGTTGGCAATCAGCGTCACCGGGTTGAACAGCAGTATGTTTTTAATCCAGTCGTACTTCACTTTGCTGACGCTGTAAATAATTCCGGAAAGCCAGAAAAGCGCCGTGGACATAGAACGCACCAGGTTCAGAAAGTCCTTGCTGATTGCGGAAAGAAGACCTGCAAAGAGTCCCCACGCCGTCCAGAACATAAACATCAGGAGCATATAAAACGGAAGCTGCAGATAATAGATGTCCGGCATAAATCCGAATCCCATATAAATTACAATCATAATTAAAAGCAGGCCCGTATGCACAATCAGATGAGACATACTGACAAAAGTCGGAATGGTACAGATCGGATATTTGATTTTCGTAATCAGATATCTGTACTGGCGCAAAGACCTTGCACCGCCGGTCAGCATATCTCTCATATAAAACCACGGAATCATTCCCGCAATCAGCCATAGGAAGAAAGGATAACCTTCCACCGGCTTACCGCTTCGAAGTCCTACTGTAAAAGCAAACCAGAATACAAAAATAGTAATGGCAGGCCGGATTACCGCCCAGGACCAACCAAGCGCAGCTCCTTTATATGTTTTCGTAATATCTGACTTTGCCAGCTTAACAAGCTGCTTTCTGTATTCATAATGATCTCTGATAATTTCTTTAAAAGTGTTCACTGAAATTTCCCTTCTGTAGTGATATGTTAAATAAATTTCAAAACTGCGGCACAAGGCGCACAACCTGCAGATATTCAGAACGTGCCTCCGGCGCCCAACCTTCCACCCTAGACTTCCACCCTAGACTTTCACCCAAGATTTCCGCTTCGGATTTCCTCCGCCGAAGTTTCACTCCGAATCGTTGCTTTCGGATTTCTTCCGTCAAAGTTTCTGCTTTCCGTCAGCCTCTTTTTCCCGTTTTATTTCCGAACAGATTCCTTCCAGTCTTCAGGAGAATTGAAATCTCTGGTTCCATCCTCTACAAAGATATACTTTCCGTCGATTTTTTTCTCTTCAAAAGGAAGGTTCATAAAAGACTGATAAACCTGCCAGCCGATACAGCGGCTGATTTTTCCGTCGAGAAAAAGCTGTCTCACACGATTTACATGACGGGCAAAAAGTGCGCCGTCCGCAACTTTAACCGCCACAATAGACCGTTCATTTCCAAAGAACAGAAGGTCTTCCGCCTTCTCTTCGACAATGGTCTCCGCAGCCGCTTCCGAATAATAAGTATCGCCGTAAAGAAAACAGATGTTGTCTTCAATCAGTTCCTTTGTAAAACGATCGATTTCCAGGACATTGTGCTTCGGCTCGTAGCGCACGGCGCCGGGCACTTCGTAGCGGGGATCGTGAGATGTGATAATCACCTGGCAGCCCGGGTCTTTTTCCCGAAGCAGCCGCACAGTCCGTTCAAGAAGGGTTTCTCCGTCCATTTTAATAAAATGCTTTGGAATATCGTTATAATTATTCCAGCGGGTTCCCTTGCCGTCTGCCATGATAATATATTTCATGTAATGCTCCTTATTTATCTGCCCGCCTCCCTGCTGCAGACTTTCTTTTCCGATTTCTCTATTTTTTGATTACACCGTGATAGCGGTAAAAATCTCCGAGCTCACCGTTTCTCTGACCGCCCCAAAGCTGAATAATATTAACGCCGGAAGAGGTATTTGCTTCGATGATGCAGATTTCTCCGTCCTCCATAATCAGAATATCCCATGCGATAAAATGCATATAAGGCATCTTGTTGGCAAGTTCAAGCATCTGCTTTTTAATTTTCTCCCAGTTCGGAATCTGCGCACCTTCAATTGATGCGCCGGAATCCGGATGTACCTTGTATACATTTCGGTTATGCAGACATCTGGCCTCAGACAGAATTCCCGTATCCAAATCAATCTTTGCCACCAGTCCGCCCCGGCTTCCGTTATCTACAGGAATTGTGGCAGAAGTTCCGATTCTCTGCACTGCAAAGAAAATTTTAAACTGATGGGTATGAATATCTCTGAGGGTAATCAGTCTGATGGTGTTGACCGTCTTGTCATAAATATCGTCGGAATACTGATGCTGCTTCATAGATTCACAGATAAACCAGTCGTCTCTGCCTTTCAGAAAGCTGATAAACTCCGCTTCCGTATATTCTTCCTTATCCACAAAGATTTTTCCGTCTTCGTAAATGAGAATGTTAACGCCGTTTCCTTTTCCCGCGCCGTAAGGCTTAATAAAAAGCTTACCCTTTTCTTTCAGAAGGCTGACTGCGGATTCATACTCCATTTCTTCACTGTTCCAACCGGTCAGAAAGCCTTTGTTTTTAATCATATAGCTTTCCGGAACCCGGACATACTGTTTCAGCACCTCCGCTGCGGCAATTTTATTGTTGAGAATGAAATCAAACGGCTCGTTAATGTATCTGGAACGATACCAGTCAAATTCAGACAGATACTCTTTCTTGTCATTGTGGTCGAAATCATAAAGCATCCACTGGTCCGCAAGAAAGCCCCCGCAGAGATTTGCTCTCATTTTCTTAAAAAACGAACATTTAAAATGGTTCTTCGCAAAAAGAATCCGCCTGAAATACAGCAGAACCAGTTTGATTCGCTTAATCCATTTTTTTGCTAATTTAAACATATCCGTAATTCTTTCTCCTTATTTTTCAATCCGCTTCGGAACAAAACCCGCAAGCTCCCTATTTCTCAATCCACCTCAGGACAAAACCCGCAAGCTCTTTATTTCTCAATCAGCTTCAGAACAAAATCCGAAAGCTTCCTATCTCTCAATCCGCCTCAGAACAAAATCCGAAAGCTGTTCCGCAGAAGTTCCAAGATTTTCGGGAAGATACTTCTTTCTGTAGTTCTCCAAAACCTCCTGCCTGTAGTTTCCGCTTTCAAGATCTCGCATCAAATCAGCTGCCGAGCGAAATGCACAGCCGGGCATAGAGTCGAAGGGACTGACATTGATACCGTTTTTCTCTGTATATTCCTCAAAATCATACAAATAGTAATAAGTTTTCTTATTAAGCACAGCGGCTTCCAACGCGATTGCCGAATAATCGGTAATCAGATAATCGCATACCGAAAGTAAATCCACCGCCTTAAATTCAGGACACAGAAATACGCCTTCCTTTTCGCACTCTATCTTCTGATTAGGGTGTCCTTTTATAATCAGAGCATACTTTTCAAAGTCAACTTCTTCAAGCAGGCTCTCCCAGCGCAGCTCAATATTTCGTCTGAAAGTCGGCGCATAAAGAATCACCTGTTTTTCCAAAAGCTCCGGATATGCAGAGAGTACTTTCTGCCGATTTTCTTCTTCGGTTTCAAGGAGATGGTCTATCCGCGGAAGTCCGATATTTACAAGCTTATCCTCTGTCGTGTCGAAAGACTGACAATAAAACGGATTCCATGCCTTTCCCCCTGCTATAATATAGTCGTAATTTCTGTGCATACACAAAAGTTCGGCGACAGCTCTGCTTCTGCCCGAATCCTTGTCCAGCGTCTGATACCCGGATTTCTTAATCTTGCCGATGGCATGCCACATCTGAATCACTGTCAGCTCCTTCTTATGATGCAGAATCGAAACCGCCGGCCAGTAAGCATCCAATACGCAGACTCTGCTTGTCGCCAGATGATACATACTTTTCAGCGTATCTATCCCGAAACCGACAATGCCCTTTCCGCTGTCATCCAGACGATTGCATATGCTGACAATCCGAATATCCGGCTTCTTTTCTTCCATTCTGTCTTTTAACATAGAAAAATCCAGGCTCAGTTCGTCAGACTGCCTGCTCAGAAACAGTACCTTATTCTTTTTAACCGGGAAAATTTTCAAAACCCCATATAATAAACGCAGGCAAAACTTGCCGATTTTTATAATTAAAGTCATACTTCCACCTATAATTTTACCGTAATAGTTTACCATACTTCTATGTTGTTGTAAAGAAAAGCAAGCTTTTTTCACGGGGCCTTCACAAAGAAAACTGTTTTCACGGGATTCTTACAGGGCGAGCTTTTTTCACCGCATTCTCACAACACAAATTTTTTTCATAAGATTCTTACAACGCGAACTTTTTCACCGAATTCCCGCAGTTGAAATTGTAACGGTATACCGACTTATGTATGCGCTCCCAATCAGTGTAATGTAAATTTAACAGCTGTAATTGTAACGATATGCCGGCATCGGCACAGCTGCACTCTGAAAAAAACGTTTTTCACTTCTTCAAAACAGAGCTTTCCACCGGATTCAGCTCTTAGATCTTCCACGCTTTCAGAGATTTCTTCTTGGTACTCCTGCACTTTCAGATATTTCCACTCTTGACTCATCTCTGCACTTTCAGGTATTTCCGCTTTTGAGTCTTCTCTGCACTTCGAAGCATTTCCTTTTTATAAAGCATTTTCGCGCCTTGAGACATTCCTAATCTCTAAGACACTTCTGCACCGCGAGATAAAAAAGGTTGGCGTGTATACCCCTTACCAGTATATTTTGCTATTTTACCTCCCGAAATCCCCCGCACTCTTCAAATTTCTGTTTTTGTGGGGGACTTTTTTGCGAAAGCAGAAAAAAAAAATAACCACTGAAGCCTTGAATTATTCTATAAATTACCATTTTTATAATTATATTGAAGTATTTTTTAATAAATTTCCTATAAAATCATTGAAAATCACTCTTAAAACCTTCATATACCCCCTTCTTTTCTGCAAAAAAATCCCTGCAATCCGCACTAAAAGCAGTTTGCAGGGAATTCAAGGATTTCAGGGAATTACTCTATTGCGCAAAGAAAACGTGGGGGAAAAGGCAACTCTCGCTCCGTTCGTTTCTCTGGTCGCTTCGCTCATTTCGGCGACTTGGGGCTGAACAGTACCGCCACTATATACCCAAAGCTGACTGCTGCCGCGATACCTGCGGCGGTAGCTTTTACTGCGCCGGTAATTGCGCCTAAAAATCCTTCTTTTGCACCTTCCATAGCTCCTTTCGCAAGGGCGTAGCCAAAGCCGGGAAGCGGCGTGGCGGCGCCCTGATGGGCGGCCTGTACGAGAGGCTCGTACAGCTGCAGAGCCTGCAGCGCCACGCCGGCAACCACAAAAATCACCAGAATTCTCGGTGCAGTAAGTTTCGTTGTATCCATCAGAATCTGTCCTATGACGCAGATTCCTCCTCCTACTAAAAATGTAATCAGATAATCCATAAAACTGTATCTCCCATAGTTTTTATATTTTACAGCAGCAGTTTCGGCATTCTTCCCAAAACGCTCCTGTATTCTCCGGCCTGCTTATCTTGCATCCGGTATTTCACCTTCTCTTTTGAATTGCTTCATCAGACCTGGTTTTCCTACCGTCCCCATCATACCGAAACGACTGCTTCGTCCGGAGAAAATCAGACTGAAATGCATCGTTATACTTCCTGTCGTACAGATGATTCAGTGTTTATACTATTTAACATACTGATAATGACACTGCATGGGCAATCCCCGGAATACTCTCTCCCTGAAACGGACTGACTGTAGAAAGCATAGCACCTGTGGAAATCAGAAGAACCTTTGAAAGCTCTCCCCTCTGCATTCTCTGGATTATATTGCCGCTGAACACACAGGCGGAACATCCGCAGCCGCTTCCCCCGCCGTGAACATCCTGTTCCTTTCGGTAATACAGCATAGTGCCGCAGTCATCATAGCGCCTGTCCACATCCTCTGCGGCAAGACCCGCATCCTTTAATAAATCCGCTGCGATATCCTTGCCGATATAGCCTAAGTCTCCCGTCAAGATCAAATCATAATAAGACGGCGTTCTTCCCGTATCCTCAAAATGATTCAGTATCGTATCCACCGCCGCAGGCGCCATGGCAGCTCCCATCTGATTGGCATCTTTTACACCCGCATCGATTACTTTTCCAATCGTTCCGCAATCCACCGCTATGTTTTTCTGCGGAAACAGCCGCTTGCCGCCGGAGACTGCTTCCCCTGTCTTCGCAGTGACTCCTACCTGAGAAAAATCAGAAGGCTTCTCGGATACTACCATTGCCCCCGAAGCAGTTGCAGTCCACTGCGCCGAAGGCGGTCTTTGATTCCCATGTTCCACCGGCATACGAAACTGTCTCTCCGCAGTACAGAAATGACTCGAGGCACCGACAATAATATTATGTGCAAATCCGCCGTCCGTCAGCATAGAACCGAGCAGAAGAGATTCGGTCATCGTTGAACAGGCTCCGTAAAGCCCCAAAAAAGGAAGATGTAAATCCCTTGCCATAAAAGAAGACGACATAATCTGATTCAGAAGATCGCCGCTCAGCACCAGATCTATCTCCGATTTTTCCTTTCCCGATTTTTTAAGGGCAGTCAGCATAGTTTCCTTCAGCATTTTACTTTCCGCTTTTTCCCAGGTTTTTTCACCGAACATATCATCTTCCAGTATCAAATCAAACCAGGACGCAAGAGGCCCTTCTCCTTCTTTTTTCCCGCCGGATGCCGCTGCGCCTATAATATACGGACAGGTATCGAATCTGACTGTCTGTTTTCCCAGCTTTTTCTGTGCCATAGCTCCTCCTTACCGTTTACATTTATTAAACGACTGATGTTTTAAAAAATCCGCTGTAATTACAGCAGCAGTAAACCAAAAACTCTTCGCAAAGCTTAAAACAAAATCATTCAAATCTCTAAAAATCTCTAAAACAAAATCTTTCCAAGCCTTACAAAATATTTCGTACATTTCTAAAAGAGTCCGATAATCCAGTAAATTACACCGACTGCGGTGGCTGAGGCTATACCGCAGACAAGTACCGGCCCGGCAACCGAGAACATCTTGGCTCCGACGCCTAAAACCAGCCCCTCTTTTTTGTACTCCAAAGCCGGCGCCACCATAGAATTCGCAAAACCGCTGATCGGCACAATGACTCCCGCCCCTGCAAAACGGGCAATCCTGTCAAACACGCCGAGTCCCGTTAAAAGCTGCGCCAAAACCACAATTCCGATGGTGACAAAAACTTGTGCATCTTTTTCAGAAACACCGCGGTTTATCAATATATTATTTACAAAATACGCCGCCGTACATAGAAGTCCGCCGATCAAAAAAGCTCTGATGCTGTTGGAGAAATACGCAGGTTTCGGCGTAAACTGCTTTGTATACTGCTCATATGCCTTCGCAACATCTTTCTTTTCTATTTTTTTATCCAAATCTTTTTCCACTTGTTTCCCTCCATAGAAAATTCTCTTTCCGTTTCTTTCTTAGTATTTGGCAAACACAAAAAAATATGCGATAATATAATACGGAGGTAAAAAAATGAATCGAAAAATTATTCTGGCGTCTTCTTCGCCCCGCCGTATCGAAATGATGAAAAAGCACGGATACAGCCCCGATATCGTTCCTGCGGATATTGACGAAACCCTGCCCTCCGGCATCAGCGCAAAAGATGCAGTTATGTTTCTTGCTCTGAAAAAAGCTCTGGCAGTCGAAAAAGATTCTGAAAAAGGCAGCATTATCATCGCCGCAGACACTGTGGTATTCAAAGATGAAATCCTCGGAAAACCGCAGAATCGCGAAGATGCCTTTTCTATGATTTCCAAAATAAAAAATACCGGTCATCAGGTTGTTACGGGCGCGGCAATCCTGACAGCAAAAGAACCGTTCCGCACCGTACTTTGCGATGTAACCGAAGTTTTCTGCAAAGACCTTACAGATGAAGAAATCAACGCCTATTTGGACACCGACGAACCTTATGACAAAGCCGGCGCTTATGCAATTCAAGGCATTTTCAGCAAATACATAGACCGGTTCTGCGGTTCATATAACACCGTCGTCGGCTTTCCGTGGGAAAAAATCGAACCTGTCCTTCTGACGCTTTTACAATAAATAGGGTAGAGTGAGGAATTTTTCTCACCCTCCCATTGCACCGTACGTACGG
>CALBGO010000005.1 GCA_937894585.1 uncultured Eubacterium sp. | reverse complement strand
AAGCTATCTAATTACCATAGAAGGCTAATTTACAGAAAAACTTTCACAGTCTCGTTTTCTTTATATTTCCAAATCATCTTCGAAATCTAATAACTTCACCTTTTGTTGGGCTTCTCCAAGCTTCATCTCCTCGTACAGTTCGAATGGCTCCTCTACGCTGAGTACAGCTTCAAAGAAACTGATCATTTTGGGATTCACATTTTCCCATCCATCGTACAATTCATTCATTGCAGCATCTACCTTTTCATAAGTGATAGGATTCCCTTTTTCAATTTCTTCTGCTACAATCCCGATAATGTCTTTTAAGTCATTTTTTTCTTCACGGCCTGCAACTAACTTCATTGCTACCAAATATTCTGCATCTACAATCCTAACTTGCAATATATTAGAAAAAGTACGATAATATTTTGAATGCTGCACAAGTTTTGTACTATATGAATCGGTTCTTCTAAAATCGCTATTTAACCAGTTATGCTCTAAACCAAAATCATCTTCAATCAGAGCAGCTGCATCTTGTAAAGCAGAACTTGCACTAATAATTGCATCAATGTCATTTGTAGCCTCCCGAAAACCGTAATTTGCAATAATAGCAGCTCCGCCTACCAACACAATTTCTGCGGGTGTCTTTTTCCCGTTTAACTTTCTAAATTGCTTTCCTAAAGCTCTCAGAATCTCGTCCAGATTATTCCTGTTAATCCCATAATCAACAAACATTTCTAATATTTCCTTCCACAATATTTCGCTTCAAAAATTCTGGAATAGCTTCTTTCTCTGCTCTCTGCTTTGCATCTGGCTCGCTGGTCATGGACAATAAAACTATCCCACAAGGATAGATCTTTTCGCTCAGATGAAAAGCTTCAAAGCGATCATACTTCTTTGCAAGCGGCAAATCGTTTACTCTACACAGATATTCTACCATAGCCAAAAGATATAGTCCCTCTTTTTCGTATCCACAGTCAATCGCAATTTCTATATCATTGCTTTCTTCTATTTCACGAATAAATTCAAAATCTCCGTATCTCTTTAGCTGATGACATACGCCACTCTTAAAGATTTCAAAATCATCTGTAAGTCCAATTTTCATAATCTGTTTCTCCGATTATATGATTTGATAATATCTTTTCTTTATTCTATCATGTCTTTTTATCTTTTCAATCTCCGTATTTTTAATTTGGGAAGTATAGGCGGCAGAACTGCCGCCCACTGCCCGTAAAAATGTTAAATTGGAAAAAATGAAATAGTTATTAGCTTTTTATTAAATACTGCCGGGATTATCACATCAACCCCAACCTCCATACTTCTTCTTTATCTTTGACATATCCGAATATGAGATCTTTCCTGCAAGCGCCGCTTCTTTCGCACAAACTTCTACCATTTCCATCGCACTGTCAAAAAGCATCTCATCATTCTCGTTCACCGCCTGCTCTGTCTGATCGATATACTCCTGCAAAATTTTAGGAATATGAAAATTCAGTTCTATGCTATCGTCTCTATACATATTGCACCTTCCCCGGCTTAACACCAATTCTCTGTTAAATCTCACCTAACATCTGCACCTACACATCTATACATAAGTAAACTATGCATAGATGTTATTTTACAAAATTTATCCACCATGCAGCAAATCCCCGCACCAAGCGAAGCATGATAGCAGGGATCGAATTGAAGTATGTGCAATAAAGCACACTATCATACTATCACACTTTTTCCCGCTTGTGTGGTACAATCTACGGATTTTTGCTAAATATTATTTGTCAAGTAGTTTCTTAAAATTTTTTCAATAAATTTTTCGCAGTTCTTTTTACTGCCTGCTTCATCCTGCAGCAGCTCTAACAAATCCTTCGAAATGGAAACATGTACCTTTGGTTTCTTCTCCTGAAAGCTTTCGACAATTTCATAAACCTCATTCGAACGGATTGTCCTCCCGAACGGCTTTCTTTTGTTCTCATAAATCTCTCTGATTTTCTGTACAGCAGAAACTGTTAAAGTCAAACTGGTTCCGTCCAGTGCAAAGTACAGTCTCTCTTGTATGATATCCGGAAGATATGATACAGCGGCTGCAGCATCAATGCTGATCCGCTTGATGTTCACAAGATACTGCAGGTCCGGCACTAAATAAGTCAGCCTGATGTATCTGCGTTTCATACTATCCCCGATTTCTGCATCATCAAAATCTGCATTTCGGTAGTCCACTACCGAAAGTGACTTTTTTGCTCTGAATGCTTCGTCATATCGCAGCATATATGCCTTTTCGATAATAGAAATGTTCTCCCGGTAACGGTTCGTTTCCCCATAAACACAGGCAGATGTTTCGCCGTCATAATCCTGCACAATACAGGGAACCTCTGTTAAACCGATATTTTCTGCTGCCTGCATTCTGGTCCTTCCCGCAAGAAGTTCATAAGCTGCTTCTCCTGTCGGATCAGGTCGCACAATCAGCGGTTCTAAAATTCCATAGTTTCGGATGCTTTCTTCAAGCTCCCTCACCTTTTCCTGCTTTACAGAAAAATATGCTTTGCCGTATTCTCCGCCAAAGGATCTGATTTCGCAAATGGGAATACTTGCAATCTTTCGTTCTTCCATCTGATTATCCCTATTTATCACTAAAACGGATTTCCTGCGGTTCCCAGTCCCAGCTTCCCGGACCGTACTTTCTCATGCAGGTAAAGTCAATTCCCTTCTCCTCACAGACAAACAGCACTGCTTCATAACCTGCTTCCGGAATATCCTCTGTTTTATACAGTGTAAAGTGTCTGCCTTTGCTAAGACCAGCAATATCTTCCAAAACGGTTCTCACCTGTTCTTTCAATGCTCGCTCGTCTGTAAAATCTTCATCTCCTGCGAAAATATCCCAGCAAACCTTTTTTCCAATGCTGTAGTGGTCTGTATCTCCAAGTCCAAATCTCATTTCTGTCATTTTTCTTACCATCCTTTCTCATTTTTTCAGCATTTCTCTGCTTCATATCTGAAAATGTATTTAAGCAAATTCTTCTTTCAAACTTCTACTTTGATTGTAACAGAATACCCCTTCATCTTCAATCTGGTTTTCCAGATACCTTCCGGTAGGATACAATTTCAGCCTAACAGCACTTTCGTCGATATAAAGTTATTCGTTTTCATTTCCTGCTCTGCCTGCTTAAATAGCTGCAGGCAGGACACATCGTTGATTTCCCACTGCGAAGCTTATCTGCACGAACACGATTTACCCGTCCGCATTTTAGACACCTGCAAAGGTACCAGCTTTTCTTGCCGTCATTTCCCACAAATTGTAACACACTCCAGTATCCCTGCACTGTGCCTTCCAAGGGAATTCTATTCGACATTTTAACCACCAATCGCTTTCCTTTTGTTCACTACTCGATTCCGCTGCAATTTCATTTCTTAACTTCATCTCTTACCATTCGCACTTGATATATTGCTGTCCAGGGAAAATATATTTGTTCTTTTGGCATATTGAGCAGGATTCCCTTTTCACCCCATACTGCCGCATCACAGTTTGAAAATACTTCTTCCAGAAAATCATACTTTTTAACTGAAAACATCCGAAACTCTGTTTTTCCTACAGATGAAAATATTTCTATCCGGTATGTAATCTGCCTATCGCCCTGCTCGAAATAGACCTTACGAATATTGTCTTCCGTTTTTTCAAGTATCTTTTCCCTTTTTATCTTTTTGTCATAGAAATAGACTGTAAATGCCGCTATAATTATACTTAAAAATAAACTAATCACCTTAAAATAACTCCTGCTCCATCTTTTCAAGATGCCGTTTCAACAAAATACAATTCTCTTCTAAGATATCGGAACTGGTTTCGACAACCAACCCTATCACTGCATTATGCGGGCAGGCATTCTTTGCATCATGCCAACTATCTGCCATTTTCTCAAACCATTCATAAAACAATGATTCATCAAAATGTGCAAGCTGCACCGTTATGATTGTATCTGTTCTGTTCTTCTCATTTATTTTCCTTCTTTCTCCCATAGATTTTAAAGTGTAATAATGAGTTTCCTCCGCTTCTTTCCAGTTTTCTAAATTAACACTTGTATTTTCGCTGATTGGAAATATTGTTTCTGCATAAATGCCCGCAAGTTCATTAACTTCCTCTTTTGTACTAAGGTTCCCTATTTTTCGAAATAAGTCAGCATCGTAATTAAAAATATGTAGAGTCAAAATCGCTTTGCGTTCTCCCATTTCAATCCACCTCGCAATACTCTTTTTCTGTTGACTTAGATAAACTTAAAGCAGTATTGATTTCTAAAAGCATTACTCTTACTGCATACCATCATTACTTCTAATATGTCAGCTTTCATTTACTTTCTTTATGCTCCTTCACCGGTTCTGATGAACTTAATTCCTGTCGGAAACACATCAATCTTGATCCCTTTTTTTCTTAATCCATCGTAGATATTCAGTGTACCGGTTTCATCATCTTTCATTGCTCTAATCTCCCGATCCGTACAGCCCAATCGTTTTAATTCTGCAACAGACGCCTCTGTATCTTCAACAAGAACTCTGTTATCTAACCGAAATGGAAAAGATTCCATATTCCACGAAAGATGCATATATTCCTTTTCAAACGATCCTGTCACCAAGGTGTATCCTGTTATTTTTAAATCCACAGACACTTCATGCTGAAGTAACCACACATGTGTTCTCCAGAATTCTTCAAAGTCTGGAGTTTTTTTATCATCTTGTAAATCATCTGCACAATCATTGAGCCACGGCCAGCGTTGATATAGCTCGTCTGACATTTCCTTTGTATTGAGATAATTCTCCTGAATAAAAGGTTCCTTCTTCATCAAATCGCACAGCTTTGCTCTTTCACATTTTACCAGTTCACATTTTTCTGCTTCACTTAACTTCATTCTGCTCGGCCATATCTTTATTACATCATCAGCAATTGCACGGTCTAAAATCGCCGTCAGTTCCCTCACAAGCTCTTCGATCCCATTATGTGAAACTTTGGCGCTTACCTGGTTGTTCTGAATGGTCACTATCGCTTTCAGCATTGTTTTTCCTCTCTTCAATTTGACTGCTTAAACAAAGTGGCTGTCTATTCTGATGTACTCTACAGAGATCAAGACTAACCGCTCTATCAGTTACCTGATCTGTCCATCTTTCCTGCCAAACATTAAAAGCATGTCATAATCACTCACAGTTTCCCTTTTCTTATTAAACTTAAACCTTGAAAGTGACTCAATCATCTCGTCACTGTTTGCATATTTTGCTCTAAATTTTTCAATTTCTTCTGCTCTTAACCACACATTTTTATATGTACCGTAACAGGTTTTACTTGTAGTTGAGTCAACTTCCGGTTTGAGAATTACTGTTCCCATTCCAATTCTTTCACTATTCATCATTTTCCTCCCATTCTTTCTGCTCTTCCGGATGATCCAGAAGATAATTGTTATAGAAAATCAGTGCCGCCTGGGTATATGCCCGCTTCTCTTCCACGCTCTTTTTTCGAATTTCTACTGGCAGATACTCGTTGATGAACCGCTCGTTGAGTTTTGGCTTCGGCTGTTTCTTTTCTTTCGGCGCTTCTTCTACTGCACCAAGCCACCTTTTTAAGTATCCGAGATCTATCACCCCGCCGTCCTTTTCATACTCTTTCAGCTCCTTCGCCTGCCCTAACGATAGACTCACCTTTGCCTTCAGACAAGATGTTACCGCTTCCTGTGCAGCCTCCGAAAGATAAGATAGCTCTACTGCAGTTCCAAATTTCAGTTCATCCTTGTCAACCATTGCCAAAAGCTCTGGTATCAGTTCATTCAGACGGATATACCTCTGAATGTTTCTTGCACTTTCACCAAATTCTTCAGCTGCCGCTTCTCTGGTGTCCAACTTCTGGCCAACTTGACCAGAAGTTACATCACTTCTCTGACCTTGCTTTTTATTCGCATCCATATACATCTTGTACGCCTTCGCCTTCACCGACGGCTTAATGTGCGTCCGCTTTTTCAGATTGCTGACAACCATCAGCTTGATCGCTGCCTGATCATCATAATCAACAAGCAGGCTCTTTACAGTCGGAATTCCAAGCTCTCTTAACACATAAACCCTGCGATGCCCAGTGATCATCTCGTATCGCCCTGAGAATGTGCTGTCCCTTCTGACAATAATCGGCTCCAAAACCCCGTTTTCTTTCACATCTTCCATCAGCTCCTGCATGTCCTGATCCATCTCAACCTCAAACGGATGCCCGTCCCCTGTATGAAATGCAAGCAGGTTTTCAAGCTCAATTTCCCGCATCCCTGTATCACTTTCTTCTTTGGGAGCCGGCATACTGAAGAACCGTTCCATATATCCTGAATTAAACTCTGTCATGTTCTGCACTCCTTCCTTTTTCTTACTGCTTGAGAAATTCCTCTAAAAACTTCTGATAGTCTTTTGTGATATCTTCGTTGGGATAGCTTGTCAAAAGATCCACACTGAAATACTGTGCTTCCTCCACCTTGCAGCCAATCCTGATTGGATTTTCAAATACCCTTACCTGCAATTTTTCCATCTGCGCTCTCAGATCCTTTTGAATCTGCTTTCTGATCCCGGCTCGCCCGTCATATTGCGTAATCAAGATTCCCGCTATCTCAAGATCCGGGTTATATGTCTGCACCACTTTAATGGTATTCATCAGCCAGCCGGTTCCCTGAATCGAATACTTTTTCGCACAAACCGGAATCACCACTTTATTTGCAGCCGTCAGCGCATTGATGGTTAATATCCCAAGTGCCGGTGGTGTATCAATCAGAATGTAGTCATAGTCATATTCTACTTCTTGCAAAATGCTGCGCAGTATGTATTCTCTTCGAAGTCCCGAAAACTCCATATCCGCACCACACAGTTCCAGACTTCCCGGAACAAAATCCAAACCCTCCTCAATCTGAATCAAGCAGTCCTTTATCGTAAATTCTTTGCGGAAAATATGATAGATGTTTTTTCTCCGATCAAAGTCAAACTTCATTTTTCCATCCTGCTCTGCACCAAGAAAGGTATCCGTCAGATTCTCCTGCGGGTCCAGATCGATTGCTAAAACCCTGTATCCTTTCTGATAAAGTCCATATGCCATAATGTGGCACGTCGTACTTTTTCCTACACCGCCTTTCTGATTCGCAAGTGTAATTACCTGTGCTTTTTTCATACTTCAATTCCTCCTTCTATCTCTCTATGCAAACAATGATTCACGCATATGCTTTTCCTTCATGCATCCTCCAATCATAAATGCACCTCCTGTTTAACTTCTACCATAAGAAATTCAAATTACCATCATCGTCAATCACAAGCTCGTGTTCTGTACTTCTGCAAGATACCGGATATCCAATCTGTTTTGCATATAGATAAATCAGTTTCCGTACCCAGATTGCAGTTTCCTGAAAGTCTCGTCCAAACACAGTCCGCACTTTATATCGCCTTATTTCATTCGTGTCTTTCGTGAAAAGATAATACTTCACAGCCTCACGATAACTTTCCGGAACCTGTTCAAACGCATCTTCAATTTCCTGAATCCTCTGCTCTAAAGCAACCCGTCTGATCACCTGATCTGCATAATCTTTCCGAAAGCCACTGATCCGGTCCAGATTCTCCTGCACATCCTTCAGATACGGATAGGCTTTTATACTTTCCTTGCAGGCATCATAAATCGGTTTCGCCAGGTCAAAACCATAAAATCTTCCTTTCCTTCCCATGTGTCCGTCCCCTCCTGCATCTGTACCTACACCCGCTCTGCAGTCACTTTATTTTGAATTTCAGCATGATGAATAATTTCAGTTTCCGCTTTCATCTTGCTTTCTCCTCTCTCCAAATTCCTTCGCCATCTGTTCTTCTGCAATCCTAACAAGTTCTTCAAACTGCATTTCCGTTAGAATTTCTTTTACCGAATCCGGCGGTAAAAAACCTGCAGCTGCTTCCCTCTTATACCGTTCATAACAAATGCGTCTTTTTTCAATCTCCGATTGTTTCAGTTTCCCGTCCTTATCTGCAAACTTTAACAAGGTGGCATAATCATTGTTTTTATTGTCTACGTTCTTACGTGCCTTCCAAACAGATACCCGCTGCAGAATTGCCTGTGCATTTTCATAACGATTAAAGAATTTCAGATGTTCCTCCATTGTCAGATACACATTCTTAAACTCACCATATGCTTCACGTTCTGCAATTTCTCCTTGCACTATTTCCGGATTTTCCGATACGATAAGATTCTCATGATTCTTTCTGCACTCTCTTTTTCTATCAGCTTTTTTTGTAGAAGTTCCAATCATATTCTGCACTTCCGCACAAATAATCAGAATTTCATCATTTTCCTGCACCAATTCAATAAAACCGTGGTTGATAAAGTATTCCATCGCACATCCAACAATCGTAATCGAGTGTAAATTTCCAAGCATAGCAGAAAGAACTGTAATATCAATATTCCCATCCGGACCAATCGGTATCTTCAAAATTCCATGTGTATTTGTACTTAACGCATACAGCTTAAGCAAAATCAACAGAAATTCAAATCCGCCCGGTATCATCTGCATTTTTATAACGCTTGGATCATTAAAAAAATTGTCACGAAATCTAAAATACCAATACTTCGTATTATTCGCAGCACACATTAGTTCTCCCCTTTAATAGTCTCAATGTCTTTGTTGATTGCTCGCTCTACAGAATACTTTACAAATTGTCTGCCTTCGTATTCTTTTTCTGTTAAAACATACTTCAACTCTCTATAGATTGTTGCAGGACTCAACTGAAACATTTTTGCTATGTACGGTACACGATATCCCTCTTTCAATAAATATTCCAATTCTTCTCGTTTTTCTTTATTCCAAATTTTTGAGTTTCCCAATGTATCCCTCTCCTTTCTTCTTTTCTTTAACTTTAACTTTAACTATAGCTTTAACTCTAACTCTAACTATAGCTCTACTATAACTATGGGAGACATTTGTCTCCCCCCAAATTTCAAGGCTAAAATTATGCAAGATTTTCATAACCATTTTTTCTGATGGAAATGTAAAATCTTGTCAACGCACATTTAAGAGAAATGCCCGAAACCGTTGAAATTTGAATAAAAAAAAATTAGGTTAGAATTATTTTTCTAACCTAATTATAAACTCCACCCTTTTCCCAAACATTTTTTTGTTTATGCCAAACTTTTTCTCCGCTTTTCTCCCCGACACCGTTTCCTTCCGGCTTTTTCCCCTACTCTCTTTTTTCTCATGCGCCATAAAACAGCATTACGAAAAAAGCAAAAACATATATAGAAGAAGAGAAGAAGGAAAGGAAAGGAAAGGAAAGGAAAGGAAAGGAAAGGAAAGGAAGGTATAGCAGAGACCGGTTCTTTCAAATCCGCGAAAAACCGGTCTCTAATCTTATCATTTATTTATACTGCTCGGCTAGAATTCTGCCTACATATACGCCGCTTGCGGAAGCCTGGGAAAGAGAGTGGGTTACGCCTGATCCGTCACCCAGAGCATACAGACCCGGCACACAGGTTCTGAGATTTTCATCTACATTTACCTTCGAATTATAGAATTTCACTTCCACACCGTAAAGCAGAGTATCTTCGTTTGCTGTACCCGGCGCAATTTTATCCAGAGCATAAATCATCTCAATAATACTGTCCAGCTGACGCTTCGGAATTACCAGACTCAAATCTCCCGGTGTTGCCGCAAGAGTAGGTCTTGTAAAACATTTCTGCATTCTCCGTTCGCTGCTTCTGCGGCCTTTGACAAGGTCTCCGAAACGCTGCAGCAGAACGCCGCCGCCCAGCATATTGGAAAGTCTTGCAATGGACTCGCCGTATTCGTTGCTGTCCTCAAAAGGCTCCGTAAACTTATTGGATACCAGCAGCGCAAAATTGGTGTTTTCCGTATGCAGGGCAGGGTCCGCATAGCTGTGACCGTTTACGGTTACAATTCCGTTGGTGTTTTCCGATACCACTTCTCCGTAAGGATTCATACAGAAGGTACGCACCAGATCGTTGTAACGGTCTGTTTTGTAAACGATTTTACTCTCGTAAACATCGTCTGTAATATGCTTAAACACCTCTGCCGGAAGCTCCACTCTGACACCGATATCCACCCGGTTCTTTTTCTGCTCCACGCCCAGCTTATCACAAACCATGGAAACCCACTTTGATCCGGAGCGGCCTGTTGCCAGCACCAGATTATCACACAAAAATTCGCCTTTATCCGTAATCACATGAAAGCTTCCGTCATCCAGACGGTTCACATCTTCAATGGTCGTATAAAACAATGTATCGATGCGGTCCTTGATATAATCAAAAATCTTTCCCAGAATCTGAACATTTCTGTCAGTCCCCAGATGACGCACCTTCGCCTCCAAAAGATGTAAATCGTGCTGCAGACACTTCGTTTTCAAATCACTGCTTGCAGTAGAGTAAAGACGCGCTTCGGAGCCGCCCATACTGCACAGCACACTGTCCACATATTCCATCAGTTCCATCGCCTGTTCGGTTCCCACATACTGATGCAGGTCACCTCCAAACTGCGTCGTAATATTATATTTACCGTCAGACAGCGTACCTGCACCGCCGTATCCGTTCATAATATGACATGGTCTGCACTTGATACAGGCTTTGGTCTTGCCTGCCTTAATCGGGCAGATTCTCTTTTCGAGAGGCGCACCCTTATCTAACATCAGGACAGAAGCCCTGTTTTCCAGCTTTGTCATTTCATAAGACATAAAAACACCGCTGGCACCTGCGCCGGCGATAATAACATCATATTTCTTCACAAAAATTCTCCATTCTGTTATTCTTCTGCAATAACACTTATAATCTATGTATCTGACAGCCGGTCAGGTCGACTGCATTCCGGCTTATTTATCTGCTGTCACAATACATCTATACTTTACTCGATTTTTATCAAAAAAACAATACTGTATTCTCTGCGTAAAATATGATATAATAGTTAAAATAACTTTTTTCAAAAACAGGATAAAGGAGCCGTTTATGTGGAATATAAAGTATGTGCTGCTCAGTATATTTATGATTATCTTGGACATCTACGCAATCCGCGGTATTTTGCTGACGGGAAAAACCTATTATTACGCAGGACTTATCGTCTGTCTTCTGGTTACAACAGCTGCCGTCAGAAACTGCAAAAAATAACAAAGAAAAACTCTTTTCGGGAGCAGTTCTTTCATATCGGAATCGGAATGTAAGTTCCTTTCGCAAATATCAAGAGGGCTGCCTGTATGGAAATCCCGGCACAATGATACGCCGGATGTCCCATACAGGCAGCTCCTTTACTTTCCAAATCGAATTTCTTAATCTGCCGGATTATTCTTCAGCCATAATTGCTTCGAATTCCTGCACTACATGTTCGAACAGATCTTCATCTTCGATGTCAACCAGTTCAAACTCGTCGTCGCCGACTTCGTTATATCCGTAAATATATACATCATCGGAATCATCCAGCGGAATCAGCGCAATGTAGTCCTTTCCGTCACAGTCAAATACACCCATGATTTCGCATTCCAGTTCAACACCGTCATCGAATTCCAAAGTGATGATATCAGCCTCTTCCTGCGGATTATTTTTGTTTTCAGCCATTTTTAGTCCTCCATACAACCTGCATCATACAGGTTTTCGTTATTTTCTATATAGTATACTATCAAACTGCGAATTTATCAACCAAAATATTCTATGATATTTTCTGCGATACGCTCTGTAATTCCCGGAACCTCCATCAGCTCTTCCCTGCCTGCTTTCTTAATCTTTTCAATGGTTCCGAAATGATTTAAAAGGGCGTTTCTTCTGGTCGGTCCCACACCGCTGATATTATCCAGCACAGAACGGATAGCATTTTTGCTGCGCAGATTTCTGTGATAATCGATAGCAAACCGATGCACCTCTTCCTGAATTGTACCTGCATACCGAAACAGAATCGGACGCTCCCGAAGAAGCATTTCCCTTCCGTCCTCAAAGACAATAGCCCGGGTTCTGTGGCTGTCATCCTTTGCCATACCGACAACAGGGATGTCCAGATTCATAGCGGAAAGCACTTTCCGCGCCGCGCTTACCTGACCCTGTCCGCCGTCCATAAAGATAGCGTCGGGCATTTTGATAAAAGCAGGATCACCCTCCTTTGCCCTGCGAAATCTCCTGTAAAGCATCTCCTGCAGGCTTCCGTAATCGTCGGGGCCTTCCACCGTTTTAATCTTAAAGCGGCGATAGTCCTTTCTGATTTTCTTAAGTCCTTCAAAGACCACCATAGCGCCTACGGAATCCACTCCGTTAGTATTGGAAATATCATAAGATTCTATGCGGAAAGCCCTTTTTTCAGAAGGCGCGTATCCTGCCTGCCGCAGCACCTCCGCAACCTGCGCGCTGACAGCGCTCTGTTTTTCTTCATTAAGCCTTGCTTTTTCCGACAGAGTCTTCACCATTTCCACGCAGTCGCTCTGCGCCATGGAAAGAAGCGCCCGTTTTTCACCCTTCTGCGGTACAAAGATACGCACCTTTCTGCCTTCCCTGCTTAAAAACTCCTCTAACAGTTCTTTCTCGGAAAGCTCCTGCTCTACAAGAATTTCCGGAGGAACCACTGCCCACTGGCTGTAATACTGCTTAATAAACTCAGACACCATCTCCGACCGGTCATCTGCCTCGCCGGTCTGTATCTGAAAAGTCTCCCTTCCGGAAAGCTTTCCGTCCCTGACCGTAAACAGTGCGATAAAGGAGTTTTCCGCATCTTTCACAGGCAGAACCACATCCAGATCTTTGTCGTGGATCATAGTAACCCGCTGGGTTTCCGAAATTGCCTTGATGGAAATAATATAGTCTCTGTATTTTGCAGCCTCTTCAAAATCCAGTTTTTCAGAAGCCTCCTGCATTTTTCCCTCGAGACTTTTAAGCAGAGGTTTTTCTTTTCCCCCTAAAAATTCCAGCACCTTTTCAATGGACTCCATATACTCTTTACGGCTGACTTTTCCCGCGCATACACCCCTGCACTGATTGATATGATAATTCAGGCAGGGTCTGTGTCCTGCCGGAAAAGTCTGCGCGCTGCACCGTTTCAAAGAATAAATACCCGAAAGAAGCTCTACAATACGGTTCACTGCGCCGGCATCGCTGTAGGGTCCAAAATACCTGCTGCCGTCTTTCGCAATCATTCTGGTCTTGATGACCCGGGGAAACTCCTCGGAAACAGTGACCTTGATATAAGGGTAAGTCTTGTCGTCCCGCAGCAGCACATTGTATTTGGGCATATACTTTTTAATCAGGTTGCACTCCAAAATCAGCGCTTCCATTTCCGTACTGCATGTAATATACTCAAACTCCGCTATATTGGAAACCAGAGCGCGCACCTTGGGATTAGTCTTTGCCGCACTCTGAAAATACTGGCGTACACGATTTCTTAAAGAAACTGCTTTTCCCACATAGATAACCTGCCCCAGCCGGTCTTTATGCAGATACACTCCCGGACAGTCCGGAAGCTTTTTCAGATTTTCTTTGATATCAAACATATCAGAAACGCCAGCCCCTTTCTCTCTGCTCCTGCTCGCGGCGGATTTCCTCCATAGCAATCTCCATAATTTTCTGCTGACGGCGCCGTTTCTTTATACGGCGCGCTTTTGCACGCATTGCCGAAATCCACAGCAGAAGAAGCAGAAAGATTACTGCTCCGATGCCGATCAAAACAGCCGCAAAATTGGATATGCCCAGATAAGAAGTAAACCAGCCTTCTTCCACATCTTCCCTGATAATCAGGTCTACCTGGTTTACCAGCTCATCCGCCGCATAAATCTCCATCGTGCCCACCACGGTTCCTGCCTTAACCGGAGCCTCCACATCACTGCGCATAACGGTTTTTGTACTGATTAAAGATTTTGAGCCCTCTTTCGGAAGGTAGGCATATCCGGCTTCCGCAGTATAAGCTTTTAGACTGGTCTTTGCGCCGTGCTTGATACGAACCTTACCTTCTTCTTTATTCTTTCCGATTACTTTCACGCCTTCCACCTTAGATGACGTATAAGAAAGCAGCTTATCCACATCCCTGCTTCTTTCTTCCGCCGTATCGCCAAGTAGCACTACAAAAAGCTGCAGACCGTCTTTGCGGTAACCCAGCGCAATACTGCAGCTGGTGTCATCCCAATAACCCGTTTTTCCGGCGTAGACACCAGAATTTTTATCTTCCAAAAAACTGATGTGGGTTTTCAGTTTCCGCGCTTTGCTCTTATTGGTTTTCTTCACGGTATAAGAGACCGCCCCCGCCGCTTTGCGTACTGTATCATCGGAAAGGGCCGCCTTTGTAATCAGCATCATATCATAGGCTGTGGTATAATGCCCCTTTTCCTTCATTCCGTGCGGATTCTTAAACTGTGTGTTTTCACAGCCGATATTCTCCGCAGTCTTGTTCATCAGCTTTACAAACGCTTCTTTACTGCCCGATACCGCCTCCGCAAGCGCATAAGCCGCATCATTTCCCGAAGGCAGCATTGCTCCGTAAATTAAATCCCTGACCGTCAGAATTTCCCCTTCTTTCAGATTCATGGACGCTTCTTTCTGAGCCGCCGCTTCGGCAGACACAGTAATTTCTTTGTCCAGAGGCAGATTCTGTACCGCAAGAAGAACCGTCATCAGCTTCGTTATGCTGTAAGGCGAATACTTCACATCCCGGTTTTTGGAATATACGATTTCTCCTGTATTTCGGCAATAGACCACAGCGCCTCTTGCAGTGACAGAAGGTCTTTTGGTTTCTGAACCGAAAACCTGCATTCCGCCGAATATATCCCCGCCAAAGCCAAATCCGTGCAAAACCTCTGCGCCCGGCAGAATACCGAGTACAAGCACTGCTGCCATAGTCCAAACTGCAATTGTCCGTTTCAATACTTTCTTCATAGCTTCTTAAACTCCCGGTTCTTATCATTCTGACCGCTGACCCTGCTCCTGCATCCATTTCAGTTTTTTGTAGCTGTAATTTACAATTTTATTGGTGGTAACATATCTTCCCTCTTTGGAATCCTTCAGTACAACTACATAAAAAACTTTTCCGTTCCGTTCGCATGCAGAGACAAGAGATGCATTTCCGCTGTCCCATGTTCCCGTTTTACCGGCATAAACACCGGATTTCGGATATTTTTTCTTTGCAACCAGATAATTGGTCGTTGCAATCCAACGGGCTTTATGCTTATTGGTCTTCGCCATTTTATACATTTCCGTACTGCAGGCTCTTTCTATGGCCGGTACTTCCATGGCAGCCTTGGTAATTTTAGCCATATCATAAACAGAAGTATAGTGATTCGGTGCCTTCCACCCCTGCGGATTTGCAAAATTACTGTCTCTGCAGCCGAGTTCTCTTGCTTTTTCATTCATCAGCTTTGCAAATTTTGCGGTGGTCCCGGCTGTTCCGTGAGCCAGTGCAACTGCTGCGTCGTTTCCCGAAGGCAGCATACAGGCGTAAAGCAGATCCCTGACCTTAACTTTTTCGCCTTTTTTCAAATCCACATTGGAACTGTCCGCCTTTGCACCTGCATTGACAGCTCCCTGCGTTACCGTAACGGTATCGCCGAGTTTCAAATGCTCTAAAGCCACCAGACAGGTTAAAAGTTTGGTCGTGCTCAGCGGATCTCTTTTATAGTGCAGGTTTTTGGAATAAAAAATCTTTCCCGTATCCGCCTCTATCGATATGGCGCTTCTTGCAGTATTGGAAGGAAGCGCAGGCTTTTCCGCCCCATAAGCGCTGCCTGCCCCTGCCGAAGAAAAAAACAGGGAAACCCCTAAAACCGCTGCCGCCGCTTTTCGTAAAACCTTTTTAAAATCATATGCTGCTGTCTGTTTCGTCATTCTGTATTTCTCCCAAAAATATTTTATCTTTTTATTTTATCATAAACGGTCTGTTTTTGAACAGTCTATTTCACGAAAAAAATCAAGCTGTTTATATGATACATCTGACTGAATCCTCCTTTCCATCGTCTTAAAACATATATCGGAACAAAACAGCCGGCACGGCAGTCATAACCTGCCGTTATGTCTGCAAATGGTTCGACGGAAAACATCGTGGCAGTCAGCCTAATGAAAAACCCGGAGCAGTCACTCCGGGTTTTGTTTGTGTCAAATTGTATTCTGATTTCTTTGCCTGCCGGCATTGGATATCATATCCGAAACCTTGTCAAATATGTTTACCGTAAAAAGCCGCAGTTTTTCTCAAATATCTTTACCGTTTAACTGCCCTATTCCCGCTGTTATTTCCCCGTAAAGAAGTAATCTGCCAGCTCATAGCCGTTTTCATAATAAACGCCCGAAGCCTCGGCGGATTTTTCACAGAAAGCTCTTGCGGAATCCGCATCCTTTTCGGCTCTGCTGTCATAGATTACAAAAGGCACCGGTGTAGAGGAGTGGGTTCTGATCGAAAGAGGCGTTCTGTGATCCGGTACTTCGAGTACTCGGAAATCTTCTCCGTCTTCACGGAGAGCCTCCACAATCGGTTTCAGCACTTTTTGGTCGATGTCCGCAAGACACTGAAGTTTTCCTTCCATATCTCCCTGATGAGAACACTCGTCAGGTCCCTCCAAATGTACATAGACAAAGTCTTTTCCGCCGCGGAGCTCACGGATTGCCGCTTCTGCCTTGCCTGCGAAATTGGTGTGCAGCGTTCCTGTTGCTCCCTCCACATCGACAGAATCAAGCCCTGCGCAGATGGCGATTCCCTTGATTAAATCCACTGCGCTGATTGCTGTGCCTGTGATACCGTATTTGTCATAGAAAGACGACAGCTGCGGTTTTTTACCCTGACCCCAGATCCACAGAGAGTTTGCCGGATTCAGTCCGCGGGCAGCTCTTTCCCGGTTGACAGGATGATCTTTCAAGATCTCATAACTTTTCTTCATCATATCGGCAAGAAACTCACTGCCTTCACCCTTCGGAAGATAGTCCCCGGCTCTCTTTCCCAGCACATCGTGAGGAGGCGTCAGGTCAAAGCCTGTCTTTCCGTTATGTACGATCAGGCAGTGACGATAACTGGTTCCTGTATAAAAGATTTTTTCCTCATCGGAAAAAGCCTCGTTGACTGCTTGAATCAGCCGGTCTGCTTCTTCTGTGGAAATATCGCCGGAGCTGTGGTCTTTAATCATTAAATCCTCATAATCTCCGTCCCCTTCCAGTGTGATGATATTGGCTCTGTATGCCACATCGGTATCGGACATTTCAATGCCGATACTGGCTGCTTCAAGAGGAGAACGGCCTGTCAGGTATACCGCAGGATCATAACCCATAACAGAAAGGTTTGCGGCATCGCTTCCCGGCGCAATCCCCGGCGGAACATTGCTTACCATACCCACTTCGCCGCGAGCGGCAAGTTCGTTGATAAAAGGCATATCCGCCGCTTCAAGCGGTGTTTTTCCGTTTAATTCTTCTATAATCTCGTCCCCGGCTCCGTCGGGAACCAAAATCAAATATTTCATATATGACTCCTTAAAAAAGCTCCCTCCGCAAAAGAAGGGAGCTTCCCAAATACTGTTTCTGTCATGCCGGCAGGCTGCGCCCGCCGCGCTTTTTATTTATTTTCCTGTGCGAATCTCTTCATAAAATCAATGAGCTTATCAACGCCTTCCATCGGCATTGCATTGTAAATGCTGGCTCTCATACCGCCTACAGAGCGGTGTCCGTTCAGATTCACCATGCCCTCTTCCTTGGCGGCGGCGACAAACTTCTTGTCAAGATCGGCATCTCCGGTTACGAAAACCACATTCATCAGTGAACGGTCTTCTTTGGCAACCGGACATTTGTAAAAACCGCTGCCATCGATATAATCGTAAAGCTTCCGGGCTTTCTTAACATCGAGGTCGTGCATGGCTCTGATGCCGCCCATCTTCTTAATATGTTTGAATACCTCTCCCGCCATATAAATTGCAAAGCAAGGCGGCGTGTTGTACATAGAATCTTTATCGGCGTGAATCTTGTAATCCAGATAAGTCGGCACAGTTTCACCGGCAAAGCCGATTAAATCTTCTCTTACAATAACAATGGTTACACCGGCAGGTCCCACATTTTTCTGTGCGCCCGCATAGATGATGCCGAATTTGCTTACATCGATTTCTTCGCTTAAAATACAGCTGGACATATCTGCAACCAGCGGAATATCACCAGTATCCGGAACCCAGTTGTAATGGGTGCCGTAAATGGTATTGTTGTAGCATACATGTACATAATCCGCATCGGGACGAATATCCTCTCTTGTGAATTTCGGAATATAAGAGAAGGTATCTTCCTCTGAACTTGCGATTACCTTGATATCGCCAAACTTACAAGCTTCTTTATAGGCTTTTTTAGCCCAGGACCCTGTAATTGCATAGTCTGCCTTTTTAGAGGCTCTGAGCAGGTTTAACGGCACCATTGCAAATTGAAGAGTTCCTCCTCCTTGTAAAAACATAACTTTGTAATTATCAGGGATGTTCATAATCTCTCTTAAGTTGCTTTCAGCATCTTCGATGATTTTTCCGAACTCTTTTGAACGGTGACTCATTTCCATGACAGACTGACCGCAGCCTTCGTAGCTTGCCAGGTTTGCAGCCGCATCCTCGATGACAGTAAGCGGTAACATCGACGGACCGGCGGAAAAATTAAATACTCGATTTGCTTTTGTCATTTCGTCGCCCTCCATTTTGGTTCTAAAATTTGAATATTGTATTATTATATCACTTTACTGCTTGAAAGTAAACACAAAAAGTGTTATAATTTCTGAAATGAAATTTCTGTAAGTAACATTTAGGAGGTGCTTACCAATGTACAAGATTGGGACTTTGAATAAAATATCACAGACAGGACTGGCATGCTTCTCGGACAAATATGCCGTTTCCGACGATGTCGCAGGCACAAACGGGATTCTTGTCAGAAGTCAGGATATGCACGAGATGGAATTCGGCAGGGAACTGCTTTCCATCGCCAGAGCAGGAGCCGGTGTCAATAATATTCCTCTGGACAGATGTGCGGAAGAAGGTATCGTTGTCTTCAACACACCGGGCGCCAATGCCAATGCTGTAAAAGAACTGGTACTGGCAGGTATGCTTTTAGCCGCAAGAAATATTCCGGCAGGCATCGCCTGGGCAAATACACTGACCGAAAATATCGGCAAAGCTGTAGAAAAAGGAAAGAGTCAGTTTGCCGGCACAGAACTGCGCGGCAAAACACTGGGCGTTGTAGGACTTGGAGCCATCGGCGTTCTCGTAGCCAATGCCGCCTGCGATTTAGGTATGAAAGTCATCGGCTATGACCCTTACTTCAGTATCAAATCCGCTCACAGTCTCTACTCCTGCGTAGATGTAAAAAACGATATCAAGGCTCTGCTGCCTCTTTGCGACTATATATCCATTCATGTTCCGGCAATGGATTCAACTAAGGGTATGTTCAATGCAGAACTTTTCGGTCTGATGAAGGATAACGCTGTACTTCTTAATTTCTCCAGAGATAAGCTGGTAAACGAACCGGATCTTTTGGCAGCTCTGGCAGAAGGCAAGCCTGCTAAATATGTAACCGACTTCCCGACCGACAATGTGCTGGGAAAAGACGGCGTCATCTGCCTGCCTCACCTTGGCGCTTCCACTGCCGAAGCAGAAGACAACTGCGCTTCCATGGCTGCCCTTCAGACTATGGACTACATAGAAAACGGAAACATTGTAAATTCCGTAAACTTCCCGGCAGTAAGCCTTGGCGAAAGAACTGCAGACAACAGAATCTGCGTACTCACGAAGGGCGAACCGAATCCGCTGAAACTGGCTTCCGCTATGTTTTCCGACATCAATATCAAAGCAGTTGCCGGCAATGTCCGCGGCGAATACGGATATGCTCTGATTTCCACAGATGAGCAGATTACCTCCGTACCGAAAGTGGACGGTGTCATCAAAGTCAGAGTGATTCAGCCGGACGAAGCTTAAAAATACATTTTGAAATCGCAGGCAACCGTCTGCGATTTTGCTTTGACTCTTATAATCTTATAAATTGAAACACAAAAACAAATACACGCGAAAAAAGAGACGGTAAGCAAAACCCGTCTCTTTTTAATCTATGTTATTCTACTATGCGTCTTACTGAAATGACCGGACCGGTATATGTCGCGCCGGTCACCGCAATTCCCATTCCTTCGTTTACGGCATGTACAATCTGTCCGCCGCCGATATAAATTCCGATATGTCCGTAAAAACATACCAGATCTCCCGGCTGCGCTGCTGCCAGAGAAACTTCTTTGCCGTAGGTTCTCTGCACGCCGGCATCGTGCGCCATAGTGATGCCGAAATGTCTGTAAACCGCCATAACAAATCCGGAGCAGTCAGCACCGTCTGTCAGCGACGATCCTCCGTATACATACGGATTTCCCACAAAGCGCAAAGCATACTGCGCTACAGCCGCTCCGTTTCCGGAATAGGTCTTACCTGCCGGCGGAGCAGGCAGAATGCCCGTTCCCTTCAGGATAATCTGTTTTTTCGGCTGACGGATTATACGGGAGTCAATCTCTTCCGTATCCGTTACCGCGCCGTTTTTCGTTGTAACAAGCCGGGTGACTTCTTTTTCTCCGCATCTCCCCTGCTGTTTCACTACCGTCGTATTCTTCAGAGCTTCTGACGAAGTCTGCGTAACCGTCTTAAACTTTATCTGTTTTGTCTCCGTTACTTTCTGGGTAACAGTTACATCTACCATCGGCTTCATCTGATAAAGCCGCAGCTTATCTCCCGGATAAAAGCCGGAAAAGTCATAATCACGGTTCATCTCTCTGATCTCATCCTGTGAAAAGCCGTATTCTTCCGAAATGCTCCACAGACTGTCACCGCTTTTAATGGTATACTCCGTTTTCTCCCTGGTACCGGAAAGAATATAATCCACTGCTTCAGAAAGCGTTGACACTTCCGGTCTTTCCGAAACTCTGTAAGACTTCATTTCCACCGTCATAGCAGGATCGCACTGTATGGATTTAACAACAGCGCCCTCTCTGACATAATGGTTCTTTACATCTCTGATGACCTGTTTCGCTTCCGACTCCGAAGTCAAAACCGCTGCGGTCTTTTCTCCGATTTTCACTTCCCAGTAATCTTCAGAAGCATATGCCTTTACGGTGTTTATGCCGATTACTGCTGAAACAGCAATTGCAAGGACCGCGGCCCCTGCAACTGCATATTTTTTTGTTTTTAATTGTTTTAAAAGGTTCATAAACTATAACCTGCTCTTTTCCTTATTCAAAGATACGCCTCACGCCGATAACCGGACCTGTATAGCTTGCGCTTGTTACCGCAATTCCCATCCGTTCGTTCACTGCGTGAACTGCTTTGCCGTTTCCTGCATAAATCGCAACATGACCGGAATATAACAGAATATCACCTTTCTTCACATTGCTGTAGGATACGACCTTGCCTACCGCCGACTGACCTACACGCGGCAGGTTTACGCCGAAGTGTTTATAAACAGAATATACAAAGCCGGAGCAGTCAGCGCCGTTTGTCAGACTGGTTCCTCCATACACATACGGATTTCCCACAAACTTCTTTGCATATTCCACAACTTCGGAACCTTCTGCAAAGTCAAAGGTCTTTCCGGCTCTGGCTGTTACACTGCCGGTACCCTTCAGAACGACTTTATTCTTTGCCTTCTTTGTAACTTCAGAAGAAATCAATTCGCTGCCGGTTTCTTCTCCGTTGACCTTAGTCACTTTCTCGACAACCTTTTTCTTGCCTTTTACGCCTTTGGTCTGAACTTCCTGCTCACCCTTAGGCAGTCTTGCAGTTTTCTTGTAAGTTGTCTTGAAATCAATGTCCTTTGTGGAAGTGATTTCTTCTACAGTTGTAACCTTTACATAAGGCACATCTCCGTAGAGAACCAGATAAGTTCCTTCTTCGATGACTTCATCAATATCGTATTCTTCAAAATTCAGTGTTACCAGTTTTTTCGCTGAGATATCCTTGTCTTTTGCGATGGATTTCAGGGTATCGCCCTTTTCCGTCTTGTAGACATAGTACTCAACTTTACCTTCGCTGAGCTGCGTTACGGCTTCGTCAACTTCGCTGACTGTGCTGCTGAGCGCTTCCAGCTCTTCACCATAAACGGCTGTTACTTTTTTAACCTCAATCGCAGGATCAAACTGTACATCCAGTACGCTGGACCCTTTTGACAGATAATAATTCTTCAGCCCCTCTATTACCTGCTTTCCGGATTCTTCGGAATCCACATATAAAATTTCTTCATCTCCAATGGTGACTGCCCATACTTCACCGGATGCCGACGCTGCGTAGGACTTGCCTGCGGAGCCGAGCACCATGGTAAAAGTCATGGCTGCAATCAATAAAACTGAGGCAGTTGCTCTAAACACCCTTTTGAATTTAGTATTGACTCTTGTCATAGATTCATTTGTCATAATACTATCTTCCTTTTCTTGTTTTTCAATTGTCTCACAGCTATTACCTTAACCTATATACATAAAAAAGTCAACGATTCTCGCGATTTTTCACATAACTTTCACATAAGGAATTCCGTATAAGTATTGAAATTTCAACGATTTTTCCATTTCTTAATTTCTTAAGATTTCTTAAGAAATGCCGTTGTTCGTATTTATATATTTTCTATTTTATAAATATTTATTCTATATTTCTTCATCTGTGTATATCTTATAAACCTGTAAATTCCAATATAAATTAAAGTTTATATCTCAGATTTCAAAAATGTATATAAATCAGGCTTTTGCTGTGTTTTTTCCCATCCGTACGAAATCCTTCGAAAAAAAAACGAAAAAAGAGTTGTCAAAACACCGATTAAACCCACTGTTTTCAATAGTTTTAAGCTTTCTTAAGAATTCTTATGAAATTCTTAAGAACTTTCGTATAAACCTATTTCTGCCGGTATTTCCGTTGTTTTTTAGTGATTGAAATCACGAATAAAAATTTACAACAGCTAAAAAAATACTTTGACTTTCTGAATATTCGAGTTATAATATTTTTCAGAGCATATGTCGTTTATTTGTTTTTATGAAAGGAGACTTTGGTTATGAGTAAAAAAGACGCAAAAGACACAGAACTAAAACGCGGCGCTGAAACCATCAGAAAAACAGCTGATGATGAAATGGGACTACCTAAAGTTGTCAGAGCTCCACACTTATATGAAGCAATTATTTCTTTTTTAGGTATTGTTATCGTAATGGCTGTCGGTATTATCAAATACGGCGCAGATCCGCATATTCCGATGTTTATTGGCGTTATCATCGCAGCTTTGGTATCACTTAAGATTGGATACAAATGGTCTGATATCGAAGGTATGATGATTCACGGTATTTCTATGGCGATGCAGGCAATTCTGATTCTCTGTATTGTAGGTATGATGGTAGGTATTTGGATTCTTTCCGGTACCATTCCTACTATGATATATTACGGTTTGAAACTGCTTTCACCATCCATTTTCCTGATTGCAGCAGTTCTTGTATGCTCCATCACTTCACTGGCAACAGGAAGTTCCTGGGGAACTATGGGAACTATGGGACTTGCTCTTATGGGCATTGCAAACGGTATGGGCATGCCGATCGGACCGACTGCCGGCGCTATCCTTGCCGGCGCTTACTTCGGTGATAAGCTTTCCCCTCTGTCCGACACAACAAACCTAGCACCTGCTATGGCCGGTACAGATGTATTTACACATGTTAAGTATATGATTAAAGCCACTATGATCGCATACGCAATCGCACTTATTTTCTTCGGAGTTTACGGTTTCAAGCATGCAAGCTCCGGAGCAGTTGATACTTCCCAGGTAACTGTTATGATGGAAGGCATCAAAGACTCCTTCCATATCAGTCCTGTTCTGCTGCTGCCTCCGCTGATTGTAATTCTGGCAATTGCATTTAAAGTTCCCGCAATCCCGGGCATTACGCTGGGCGTTATCGCAGGCGCTATCCTGGCTCCTATTTTCCAGGGAGACCTTGCAATTCTCAATCCGGACACCATGGAAGTAGACCATATCGGTGTTGCATTCGGGGACATTCTGGTTTGTGCAAGAAACGGATTCCTAATCAATTCCGAGGTTGATGCAATCAACAGTCTGCTCAACAACGGCGGCCTGATGAATATGGCGTCTTCCATCCTGATGACTGTAATCGCTATGATGTTCGGCGGCATTATGGAAGGAACCCGTCAGCTCGAAACAATCGTAAACAGACTCCTCAAGTTCATCAAGAGCGCACCGGCCATGGTCGGCGCTACTGAACTGACCTGTATTCTTTCCAATGCGATTATGCCTGAACAGTACATCTCCATTCTGGTTCCGGGCAGAATGTTCGCTCCCGCTTACAGACAGGCAGGTATCCATCCTAAATCACTGTCCAATGCACTGGAATCCGCCGGTACAGTTACATCCTGTCTGATTCCTTGGAACACATGCGGTGTATATATTGCAACCACTTTAGGTATTTCAGCTTCCACATGGATTCCTTGGGCAGTCTTCAACTATACAATGCCGATTGTAACGCTGCTTCTGGCCTTTGTCGGAATTACTGCGACAAAGATGACGCCGGAAGAACAGAAAAAAGCAGATGCAGGCGAACTGGTTTAATATCCGAACTAAAAAAAGACTGTGTTCTGCAAAATAAATAAACCGACATATGAGAAAAGACCTTTGGGGCAAAACGCCCTGAAGGTCTTTTTATCATTTGTATAACTTTTATTCCGACTCCGATTTTCCTCTGTTCCTGCCTGCCGTCATATCGGTCAGTCTCCGTCGTCCTTATTTTTCAGGCACAATCAATTCGATAGCGCCTTGTACATTTTCTATCAGAATCTGCGCGCTTCCCGCCTGATACTCTCCGTCCAGCGTCCACGGCATATCCGCATCGGCAGTAATCTCAAGATTACCGCTGCTGAAAAATGAAATCATCGGAGAGTTTTCGAAATTCTGGGTCGTCAGGGCAATCAGAATCTGATTCAGCTCAATAATATTGGACGGGGCTTTGATTAACAGAACCTCAAACTTTCCGTCGTTCATATCCACAAGATCGTCCGACAGAGTCAGAAGTCCGCCCACAGAGGTGGAGTTGCACACCGCGCCGAACAGATAGTCGCCGCCGTAAACGCCCTGTTCCATTTTAAGCCACAGCCGCAGGGGTTTGATAGACGGTATGTCCTTAATTCCCTCAAGGATATAAGCCATATGTCCCAGCATATTCTTAATATTCTGCGGGGCTTCATAGGAAACTTTGGTAAATGCGCCGAAAGACGCAACATAAGAAAAATATCTGCCGTTAAAGCGACCGATATCCAGGGTCCGCACTTTGCCACTTACAATGTCCTTTGCCGCCTGCACCACATTTTTGGAAAGTCCTATGCTGCTGGCAAAATCATTGGTGCTTCCCGCAGGTATATATCCCATAGGTTTTTTCACTCCCGAAAGAAGCATTCCTTCGATCACCTCATTAAATGTGCCGTCGCCGCCCACTGCCACAATCAAATCAAAATCATTGATACGCTGTCTGGTGATTTCCGTTCCGTCACCGGGAGCTTCGGTAGGTCTTACCACAACCTCATAGCCTGCCCGGCAAAACACATCGATAATTTCCACCAGGTTTTTATTCGCCTGTTTTGTCCCCGCACAGGGGTTTAAAATAATCAATACATTCTTCATCTCTTACCTCTATCCGTTGTCCTCTTTTATTGCTGTTATCTCTGCGGGCAGTCCTTACTGCTCTTTTTTACAAAAACCGTCCGACAAATGCTATAAAATCACTTCAGGCATACGGAAATGTCCGGAAATCTTCATACCGTCAGAAGCATAAATCCGGTCTTCCTCTGCCGCAGGATCCTTCCCGTGCTGTATAATATACGGTCTTCCCCACACATTGCGCAGACTCGATACAATGGCTACATGACTGGATTCGAAGGTTACAATATCCCCCGCCTGCCATACAAAATAGTTATCCACATCTGTATCCAGAGAAATCGCCCGGCGTTCAAGGTACCGTTCCATCTGCGGAACCAGCCTGAAATCGATATTGGGATCCGCTGCAGAAATCAAATCGTCATAAGCGCCGAAATGAGCAGAAATATCCGCATCCATCAGGTTTTTAATGCTGATGCCTGCGCCGTTAAGACCTTTCCACACCACATCGGTACACACGCCGATTTCATCCGGCGGATATCCGCCTGCAAAATACGCATCGTCATACCTAAGCTCGTCGTTTGATATATACGCCCTTGCAGACATCATAATACGAAAGCCCTGTTCGGAAATGTCTCCGGAAGTTTCCTGTTTCTGTCCTCCCTGCCCTGCAAAATAAACAACAGCGCCCAGAATCAGTCCCAGAACAACCGCCAGAATGACAAAAAATCTCGGGCGGATAATAAATCTCTTTGATTGTTTTCTTCTGCTCATTGACCTTCTCCCCCGGTGTCCTTCCACACCTTATTAAATACAATTCCAAGGCACAGCACCCAGGACAGAAAGTAGAACCAGAACAAAAGCGCTACCATACTTGCCAGAGAGCCGTAAATAATATCATAGTTCACCGTATAATTCGCATAAACAGAATACACGATGGTTACAACCAGCATACCGATCGAAGCAAATATACTGCCCGGCAGAATCTCACGAAAAGACATTTTCTCATGAGGCAGCACATAATAATTATAGGATACCATAAGAAAATACAGAATCCCCGCCAGAGGCCATCTAAGCCAGATCCACAGCATATTAATCACAGTGCCTTCGATCAGTCTTCCTAAAATCAGCTGCAGAATCAGCTTTCCGTACACCAGTATAATAGCTACAAAGGCAAGTGTGAACACAGTCAGCGCCATAGTTTTTACTGCACGGAAACGCTCACGCCAAAAAGTTCCGGTAGTTCTTCCGCTGCTGTAGGTATAATTGGCAATCCGCATCATAGAAAACTGAGCGCGGGACGCCGCCCACAGCGCCATCATAATCAGAATCAGATTAGAAGTCGCTGCCGGTCTGTAATTCAGAAGACTGCGCAGAGTATCACCCATACTCGGCGCTACATATTCGGCAATCCACTCGTCCAAAAAGTCCAGCGAGATATCCAGAAATCCCAAAAGCTGAGACAGTACAATAATCGTAGGGACTAAAGACAGCATAATATAAAAAGACATCTGCGCCGCAAATCCCTGATAATACGGATCTCGAAACTGCCTGATTCCCAGAAGAACCATCCTGACCCATCTGTTTAACAACGATTTTCTTTCCTTTCTTCAAGAAGCGCTTCCAGTTTTTCAAGAGCCTTTGCCCTGTGGCTTATTTTATTCTTTTCCTCCGGAGTAAGCTGAGCAAAAGTTCTCTGGAAACCGTCAGGAACAAAAAGCGGGTCGTAGCCGAAGCCGTTTTCTCCCACCGGTGTGTCGAGGATATGACCTTCGCACTCTCCGCGGGCAACCAGCGTTTCTCCGTCAGGAAACACCATCGTAATCACAGAAACAAATCGGGCTCTTCTTTCCTTATAAGGCACCCCTTCCAAAAGCATAATCAGTTTATCATTATTTCTTTCATCATCTCCGGGTTCTCCCGCAAATCTGGCGGAATACACACCCGGCGCGCCTCCCAGGTAGTCCACCATCAGTCCCGAATCATCGGCGATGGTAATCCTTCCGCATATCTTCATAATCTCGGAAGCTTTCTTAAAAGAATTTTCTTCGAAAGTTTCTCCGTCTTCCTCAATTTCAAATCCCGGAATGCCGGCATCATCCCTGGAAACGATATGCATACCGAATTTTTTAGTAATAGCTTCAATTTCTTCAATTTTATGCCGGTTTCTGGAAGCCGCTATAATAGTTTCCATATTCTTTCTTCCTTTCTAATATCTCACTTATTTCTTATCCTGTCACAAAAGTCCTTTTACACCGATGATAATCAGAATCACACCGCCCAAAAGCTCCGCCTTGGATTCAAAAATATCTCCGAACTTTCTGCCGATAAGAATTGCAAACAGCACTGTCACCGCCGTAATCACCGCAATCAGCGATACTGCGGGCAGAATGGCAACCCGCACAGCACAAAAACCCACGCCCACCGCGAAAGCATCTATGCTGGTGGCAACCGCCTGAAAAAACAGCACCGACAGAGTCAGCTTTTTCGATACGGCGCAGTTTGCCTCCTTGCGAAAGCTCTCCCGCACCATATTACCGCCGATTACGCCGAGAATTAAGAAAATCACGATTCCGCTGTACTTTGCAATCAGGTCCTGAAAAACCGAACCGGCAAAAAATCCCAAAAGCGGCATGATTCCCTGAAAAATTCCAAAAAAGAGAATCATAGCAGTCCAATCTTTTTTTGTCAGCCTATAGCACATACCGTCTGTCATAGACACTGCCGCTGCGTCCATAGCAAGCCCGACTCCGATGACCGCGATTTCCGTTAAACTCATAAAGCCTCCCTGTCACTTGCAAATTATCTATTCAGTATACCATTTTCACTGTTTTCCCGCAAGTCCCGATATGCTATACTGTTACTATTATCATATGTAGCAAGGAGTATTCAATACGATGAAAATTACTGTTTTAGACGCATATTCAATCAATCCGGGCGACCTGTCCTGGGATTCCGTTGCCGCTTTCGGAGATTTTACTGCTTACGACCGGACGGATTCTTCAGAAATTCCCGCCCGTATAAAAGACTGTGAAGCTTTCTTTGTCAGCAAATGCAGAATCACCCGCGAGATTATGGAAGCTGCGCCAAAGCTTCGCTTTATCGGCGTAACGGCAACAGGCTACGACAATGTGGATTTAAAAGCCGCAGAAGACCTTGGCATTGCGGTCTGCCATGTGCCCGCTTATTCCACAGATGCTGTCGCTCAGCATGTCTTTGCACTAATTTTGGAACTTACCAACCGGGTCGGCAGCTACAACACTGCTGTTCAGGAAGGCGAATGGTACAAGAGTCCCGATTTCACTTTTATCCGTCAGCCTCTGACCCTGCTTTCCGGAAAATCCCTCGGTATTATCGGCTATGGAAATATCGGAAAACGGGTTGCCGAAATCGGCAGGGCCTTCGGTATGGAAATCCGCATCTACAGCCGGGACAGAGAATCCTGCGTATCTTCCGATTTTCTTACCCTCCACTGCCCGCTGACAGAAGAAAACCGTGGCTTCATCAATCGGGAATTTATCAGCTCCATGAAAGACGGCGCGGTACTCATCAATACCGCACGTGGAGGGCTTATCAATGAAAAAGATGTAGCTTCTGCTTTGAAATCCGGCAAACTTTCCGCAGCAGCTCTCGATGTAATCTCTGCTGAACCGCCATGCGATCCTCATGCTCTGATCGGTCTTGAAAACTGCATTCTGACGCCTCATATTGCATGGATGCCCCAGGAAACCAGACAGAAGGTCATCGACATCTGTACCGCCAACCTGAAAAGCTTTCTTGATGGCGGCAGACTCAACCGGATTGTATAGTCCCTTAAAAACCCTGCCGCAAACCCCAAAGACTTTCACCGAAAAAGTTTCCGGACTTTGCGGCGCACAAAGAAAGTGTGCAGACAGTCTCTTCAGCCGTGCTTTCAGAATGCAGTTAAGAAACTACTGTTATGTAAATTGCAAAATGACACAATCCCTCAGTATTGAAGGGCACTGAAAAACTCACATTTTTTGAGTGGGAGTTTTTATATTTGCATTTTTAGGCTTTTGTTTTTAAAAA
>CALBGO010000004.1 GCA_937894585.1 uncultured Eubacterium sp. | reverse complement strand
ATGGGTGACAGGCGTAAACATATTTGATTTTTGATTCCAGGTGTCAAACTCCCGATTATGATCCGGGTGCCAGCGATGTAAATCAGCTGAATAGAATCAAACTGATGATGGCGACAGCTCATAAAAATATGATTGAAACCGAAGAAAGAATGTAGTATACTAATTAAGTTGAACATACTAAAGAATCAAGAAGAAATAGAAAGATAGGAGGTGTCTCCATGGGAAGACACGGTACAATCGCCGGCAGAAAAGCGGCGCAGGACTCTAAAAGAGCGGCCATGTTCACGAAATATGCAAAAGCAATTACAGTGGCTGCCAAGGACGGCGGAGATCCTGAATACAATGCAAGCCTTAGAGTTGCAATTGAAAAAGCAAAAGGCATCAGTATGCCTAACGATAATATTCAGAGAGCGATTAAAAAAGGTACGGGCGAGCTGGGCGGCGCTTCTTACGAAGAACTGTCCTTCGAAGGCTACGGTCCCGGCGGTGTGGCAATCATCGTTGACTGCCTGACCGACAACAACAATCGTTCCACATCTTTTGTCCGCTCCACTTTTGACAAGCATGGCGGAAATCTGGGAACACCGGGCTGCGTATCCTATATGTTCTCAAGAAAAGGTGTTCTGATTATCGAAAAAACCGACGAAATCGATGAGGACGCACTGATGGAAGCAGCACTGGAGGCAGGCGCAGACGATATGGTGACAGAAGAGGACAGCTTCACTGTTTACACAGAACCTGCCGCATATACGGATGTATATCAGGCTCTGAAAGAAGCAGGATACGAATTTGTGGAATCCGATGTTGAATATGTTCCGTCTATGGAAAGCGCACCTACAGAAGAGCACGATATTAAGAAACTGAGAAAACTGATTGATGTGCTCGAAGATAACGACGATGTACAGAAGGTGCATACCAACTGTTCCATCGACTTATACGAAGAATAATCAATATTAAAGTAATGAGAGCAGAAAATGAATCTGCTCTCATTTTGCTTAAGAAGGGAAGAACAAAACTTTGTTACAGATTAAGAATATATGTAAGGAATATAAAACAGGCGGGCTGGTGCAGAAAGCTCTGAACCATGTGAGTCTTTCACTGCGTGACAACGAATTTGTTGCAATTTTAGGTCCCAGCGGCTCCGGAAAAACAACCCTTTTAAATATCATAGGAGGTCTTGACCGCTATGATGAAGGGGACTTAATCATCAATGGTATTTCGACCGAAAAATATAAGGACAGGGACTGGGATTCCTATCGGAATCATACCATCGGCTTTGTATTTCAGAGCTATAACCTGATTCCTCATCAGAGCGTTCTTTCCAATGTGGAACTGGCTCTTACGATTTCCGGAATCGGAAAAGAGGAGAGAAAACAGCGGGCTCTGGCGGCTTTGGCGGAAGTCGGGCTGTCCGATCATGTAAATAAGAAGCCCAATCAGCTTTCCGGCGGTCAGATGCAGCGGGTTGCCATTGCAAGAGCTTTGGTAAATAATCCGGACATTGTTTTGGCCGATGAGCCAACCGGAGCGCTGGACAGTGAAACCAGTGTGCAGGTTATGGAGCTTCTGAAAGAAGTTGCAAAAGATCGGCTGGTTGTTATGGTAACGCATAATCCGGAGCTTGCGGAGGCTTATGCTACGCGTATCGTGAAACTTCGTGACGGTCAGATTACAGATGACAATAATCCGTTTTCTGTTAATGAAAGCAGTCGGACTGCGCCGATTCACAAAAATATGGGGAAGACCTCTATGAATTTTCTGACCTCCCTTGCGCTCAGTTTCAATAATCTGAAAACCAAGAAGGGAAGAACCATTCTGACTGCATTTGCAGGCTCTATCGGAATCATCGGCATTGCGCTGATACTTTCTCTGTCTAACGGGGTCAGTACCTATATTCACGATATTGAGGAAGAGACTCTGTCGGAATATCCGCTTCAGATTACAAGCTCTGCCTTTGATATGACGGCTATGATGACAGAGCCGGGCACAGAGAAGACAGACGGCGAATCGCAGGATGCAGGCAAGCGCGGCAAAGAATCGGAAAAAAGCCGTGATATCAGGGTAGGAAAAATGCTGGATACTATGTTTTCCACAGTAGGCTCCAACGACCTGGAATCTCTGAAAGCCTATTTGGAGTCAGGGAAATCCGGCATCGAACAATACACCAAAGCAATTGAGTACAATTATAATGTTATTCCGCAGATTTACAGACAGGACGGCAATAAAATCTATCAGGTTCATCCGGATAAGTCTTTCAGCGCCATGGGTCTGGGCTCGGGAAGTACCAATGCTATGATGTCAAGTATGATGAGCACAGATGTGTTCCATCAGATGCCTTCCGATGAGAATTTATACCGCAGTCAGTACGATGTTAAGGCAGGACGCTGGCCGGAGAAATATAACGAGTGTATGCTGGTACTCACGGGCAGCGGTGGAATCGGGGATTTTATGCTTTATAGTTTGGGTCTGCGGGACCCGGAAGATCTTGAGAAGATGGTGGATCAGTTTCTGAAAGAGGAAGAAATCAGAATTCCGGAGTCGGAAGACTATTATGACTATGAAGATATTCTGGACACCGAATTTAAGCTGGTAAATGCAGCCGACTATTACGAATATGATGCGGATTATCGTCTTTGGAAGGATAAGCAGGACAATAAAAAATATATGAAAAATCTGGTAAAAAACGGAGAAAATATGGAGATTGTCGGCATTGTTCAGCCAAAGGAGGATGCAGGCGGCGCCATGCTGATGCCGGGCCTTTATTATCCTGCATCTCTGACAGACCATGTTATCGAAAAGGCAGCGGAAAGCAAGATAGTAAAGGATCAGCTGAAGCACAGGCAGGTAAATGTTTTCACGGGAAAATCCTTTGATACGGAGGAGGAAGAGAAAAGTGCATTCGATATGAATTCTCTGTTTACTGTAGATGAAAGTAAAATGCAGTCCGCTTTTTCTGTGGATACGAGTAAGCTGAGTCCAGATTTGAGCGGTATGGAGGAAGCTGTGGCAAATGTGAAGCTGCCGGAGGTTTCTATGGAAGAAATGGCATCACAGCTTTCTTTCCGTGTGACAGACGAACAGAAAAACAAGCTGCTTTCCGATTTGGGCGGCGGATACAGACTGTATGTACAGAGTCATCCGGAAGCCACTTTTGCGGATTATATAGAAACAGAAGAAGCCGATGCTATTGTTATGGCCAATATGATGGAGGTTGCCGGTGCAAACCGGCTGGAAACTCAGCTGCAGGCTGTTATGGGCGGATATATGCTGCAGTCGATGACTGCTGTGAATAAGGCTATGCAGAAAGAGCTTGCAGGCAGTATGGCTGATATGGCTTCCAATATGGAGGATGCTTTCAGTTTTGATTCTGCAGCTTTTGCCGAGGCGATTACTGTGAATATGAGTGAAGAAGATTTGGCGGAGCTGATGACCGCTATGATGTCAAAGGAAGCAGCCTCCTACGAGGGAAATCTGTCTAAACTGGGATATTCCTCTTTTGATAATCCGTCGATGATTTCTATTTATCCAAAGGATTTTGAAACAAAGGAAAATGTAACGGCGATTTTAGACGGATATAATGCGGACAGGGAAGCAGCCGGCGAGGAGGAAAAGGTGATTTCTTATACGGATATTGTGGGAAGCCTGATGTCCTCGGTTACGACTATTATCAATACCATCAGCTATGTACTGATTGCTTTTGTGGCGATTTCTCTGGTAGTTTCGTCCATTATGATCGGTGTCATTACTTATATCAGTGTTTTGGAAAGAAAGAAGGAAATCGGAATTTTACGCGCTATGGGAGCATCCAAAAAAAATGTATCCCGGGTCTTCAATGCAGAAACCTTTATCATCGGGTCCCTGGCGGGGGTGCTGGGTATCGGTATTACTCTGCTTCTTCTGATTCCTGCCAACGCAATTATTCATGCTGTATCGGGCAATCCGAATATCAATGCGGTTCTGCCTGTTGCAGGCGGCGTTGTGCTGATTGTTTTAAGCACTGTGCTGACCTTAATCGGCGGTATCATTCCGTCAAAAAAAGCAGCCAAAGAAGATCCTGTGACAGCACTTCGGACAGAATAATACAGCAAGGCTTGCAGAGCATACGTTGCCGTGTCGTTTCATCAGCAAAGCGCGCAGCAAGTTGAAACAGACCTGCAGGAAGCCGCGAAGCTCGCAGGAAGACAAAACCGATTGCAAAAGTACTTTTTAATTCTTATATTTTCCGAATCCCCCGTAAACTGTATTTTTGGGCAGAATGAGGGGGATTTTAATCCTGTTATACGCCTTTTTTAAAACCTTCGGTTGTCGGATATGCCCTAATCCCCCGCAATTTGTGTTTTTGGCAGAAACCAGGGGATTTTTAACGGCAAGCAGGGGGGTATATGAAGAAAAAGTAGGTTGACATCTTCGATTTTGTACTGATTTACAGGGAAATATTTCCTGTAAATGATGAAATTTGCCCTAAAACAAACATTAAAATGGGATATGATGGAATCAAATACAAATACAGGCATCCATCTTCTCATATTTTCCGGCAAAAATCTCCTGTAAAAGTAGAATAAAGGGAGTAGGCAGGGGAATTCCCCGGTTCAAACAGCAAAATATACGGGGTAAGGGTATAGGTATCGGTGCGGAAGAGATTAAATTGGAATCCCAGGGAAGAAACGGTTATTTCTTGGTGATTCAAAAGTGGTCGATTCAGCAATTATCTGCTCTGAAGGAAAACCCGGCTATTGCTCGGCGATGAATTGAATACAAAGGAAAAAACGGTTGTTACTTAGCTGCGAATCGTATACAATAATGTTAAAGCTAAAAGCCGCAGGCTGTATGCCACGGGCTTTGGGATGCTTGTGAAAAATCCGCAGCTGTTTCAAAATTTTTGATAAGGAATTTATATATTACAAAATGGATAAAGAAAGAATTATACAGTCAGCAAAAATAGAATATGACAGATGGAAAGAGGCGGCAGAGAGGTTTTCTGACAGGGAGCTTGCTGCAGAACTCGCAGAGCTTGCAGCCGACGAAGAGGCTCTGACGGACGCCTTCTGCACAGGACTTCGCTTCGGAACATCCGGTATTCGCGGCGTACTGGGAGCCGGTACCAATCGGATGAATGAATATGTAGTACGCAGAACCACTCAGGGACTTTCTGATTATCTAAACAAAACCTTTGAAAATCCGTCGGTGGTAATTGCTTATGACACCCGGAAAAAATCCCGTGTTTTTGCGGAAGAAACGGCAAAAGTACTGAGGGGAAACGGTATCGGTGTATATGTTTTTGAAGAACTTGCACCGGTGTCCCTGCTTTCTTATGCTGTCAGATCCCTTTCCTGCACTATGGGGATTATGATTACGGCAAGTCACAATCCGAAAATTTTCAACGGGTATAAAGTGTATAACAGTGACGGATATCAAATTGTAGGCACTGTGCCCGAGAAAATCCTCGCAGCCATCGATAAATACGACTATTTTTCAGGTATCGCTGTTTCAGAAGAAGGCATCAGAGCAGTACCTTCTTATGTTTCGGAACATTTTATCGGAGATATCGCTGCAATGTGTCCGCAGAAACCGGAAGAAACAACTCTTTCTGTAGTGTATACGCCTCTTAACGGAACGGGAAATCACTATGTTCGCAAAGTGCTTGCAGATATCGGTTTTGACCGTATTACCATGACTTCATCTCAGGAGCTTCCCGATGAAAACTTTACCACCTGTCCGGCACCCAATCCTGAAAAAATCACAGCTTACAGCGAAGGGTTCAGAACACTGGATCGGGTAAAAGGAGACTTGATTATTGCTACTGACCCTGATTGCGACAGAGTCGGAGTTTCCATTTATCACGACGGGATGAAAGTCCTGCTTACGGGAAACCAGTTGGGCGTTCTGATGCTGGATTATCTTTGCCAGGTAAAACCTCCGAGAGAAAAACAGTTTATCATCAAAAGTGTCGTTACCACACCGCTTGCAGACCGGGTGGCAGAACATTACGGTCTGAAGGTAATCAATACTTTGACCGGATTTAAATATATCGGAGAAATTATTACAGGACTGGAACGGGAACATCGTACAGAGGAATACTATTTTGGATTTGAAGAGAGCAACAGCTATCTGATCGATCCGTTTATCCGCGATAAAGACGGTGTCAGCGCAGCTATGCTGTGTGTCTGTATGGCTGCTTATTACAAAAAACGGGGCATCGACCTTGTGGACAGACTTCGCCGGATTTATAAGGAGAACGGACTTTGTATCGATAAGACAAGAAACTATTTCTTTGAAGGACCTTACGGAAGTGCCGTTATGGATATGGTTATGGATTTCTTCCGTTATAAAGTTACGGACACGCTGGGCGGACGGGTCATTGCCGAAAAAACGGACTTTCTCGGTGAAACCGGTCTGCCGAAGACCAATATGGTTCGGTTTGTTTTGGAAAACGGCACGCAGTGTATCATCAGACCTTCGGGAACCGAAGCGAAAATTAAAGTCTATTATTTTGAAACAGAAAGCGAAGCAGAGCTGGAGCAGTCTGTGAAGGATATGATAGAAGGATTTAGAAATTTATAGAAAAAGCGGGCTTATCAGGTATATGACTTAGAATATTTACCCCATTTGATTAGAATATTTACTTCATTAAAATAGACTTTTTCAACGGATTATGGTAAAATAATTAATTATTGCAATATTTTTTCGGGAGGAAATTCATATATGGAAAAATTAGGTTTGAACCAAATCAGACAGATGTTCAGGGATTTTTATGTGAGTAAGGAGCACTATCCGGCAAAAAGTGCTTCCCTGATTCCTAAAGATGATAAATCTCTGCTCATTATCAATTCCGGTATGGCGCCGCTGAAACCGTATTTTGCTGGTGTGGAAACACCGCCGGCAAAGAGAATGACTACATGTCAGAAGTGTGTCAGAACCGGCGATATCGACAATGTGGGTATCACCTCAAGACACGGCACTTTTTTTGAAATGCTGGGAAACTTTTCCTTTGGCGATTATTTTAAGGAACAGTCTTTAAACTGGGGCTGGGAGTTTATTACAAAATGGCTGAAAATGCCGGAAGACAGAATCTGGGCGACTGTATATCAGGACGACGATCAAGCAGTGGAAATCTGGAAGAAAATAGGTCTGCCGGATGATAGAATTGTCCGCCTGGGAAAAGAAGATAATTTCTGGGAAATCGGTCTGGGTCCGTGCGGACCGTGTTCCGAAATATATTTTGACAGAGGAGAGGAATACGGATGCGGAAAGCCCGACTGCAAACCGGGATGCGACTGCGACAGATATCTGGAGTTCTGGAATCATGTGTTCACCCAGTTTTCCAGAGAAGAAGACGGCAGCTACAGCGATTTGGCGCATCCGAATATTGATACCGGTATGGGTCTTGAAAGAATGGCCTGCATTATGCAGGGGGTAGATTCCATTTTCGATGTAGATACCATCAGATATATTTTGGAGGGTGTTGTAGAAAAATCCGGCGTAAAATATGAAGACGGTGCTGCGAAGACGGATGTTTCCATCCGTATCATCACAGACCACCTGCGTTCTATGGTATTTATGATTGCAGACGGCATTATCCCGTCCAACGAGGGAAGAGGCTATGTGCTGAGAAGGCTGATTCGCCGTGCCGCAAGACACGGTAAAATCCTGGGTATCAAAGGAGAATTTTTAGTAGAACTTTCAAATCGCGTCATAGAAGTATCCGGTGAAGCTTATCCTGAGCTGGTAGAAAAGAAAGACTATATTCAGAAGATTATCGCAGTGGAAGAACAGAAGTTTGCATCCACAATCGATCAGGGCACTTCCATTATCGGCGAATATGTGGAAGAACTGAAAAAAGAAGGCAAAACACAGCTGGAAGGGGAAAAAGTCTTCAAGCTGTACGATACATTCGGTTTTCCTTTGGAACTGACAGAAGAAATTCTGGCAGAGGCAGGCTGCACCGCCGATGTTGACGGCTTCAACGCCAATATGCAGAGACAGAAGGAAATGGCAAGAGCCGGCAGAAAGTCTACCGATGAAGAAGCATGGAAAGAAGCTGAAGCAGTTGCCGATGTGCCGGATACCGTATTTACCGGATACGAAAAAACAGAAGACATAGCGGAGATTCTGGCAATTTATGCGGAAGGCAGGGAAACAGAAGTTGTTTCTGAAGGTGCAAATGCCGCAGTTTATCTGAACAAGACTCCGTTTTATGCGGAAGGCGGCGGACAAGTTTCCGATAATGGATTTATGTCTACTGAAGACTGCTGCGCCAAAGTTCTGTCTGTAGAAAAGAATCACGGTGTCTTTATACACAAGGTGTTTATTGAAAAAGGCCGGCTGAAAAAAGGCGATGCAGTGCAGTGCGAAATCAATGTACTGAAAAGAAATGCTTCCGCAAGAAACCATACGGCAACCCACCTGCTGCAGAAGGCTCTTCGCGAGGTAGTGGGAAGCCATGTTGAGCAGGCAGGCTCTTCCGTTAATGAAAATATGCTTCGTTTTGACTTCTCTCATTTTGAAGCAGTTGCTTCTGAGCAGCTTTCACAGATTGAGCAGCTGGTAAATGAGAAGATTACAGAGTTTTTACCTGTAACAACGGCGGAAGTCACTATGAAGGAAGCGGAAGAAATGGGAGCAATGGCTCTGTTCGGCGAAAAATACGGCGATAGAGTCAGGGTGGTAAACTGCGGAGACTGGAGTATTGAGCTGTGCGGCGGAACCCATGTTTCAAATACCGGACAAATCGGCGCATTTAAGATTGTAAGCGAAACCGGCGTGGCTTCCGGCGTGCGTCGTATTGAGGCTGTAACAGGAACCGGTGTTTTACTGAAAGCTTTGGATGCTGAAGATACCATTGCAAAAGTTTGCGAAAATCTGAAAGCAGGCAAGGCGGCAGTCGTACAGAAATCCGCTTCTGTTATGGACGAGCTTAAAGAAGTGCGCAAAGAACTGGAAGATTTCAAAAAACAGGCAATGGGCAGCGAAGTGGACGACATGGTAAAATCCGCGAAGGAAATCGGCGGCGTAAGGCTTGTTACCAGGGAATTTAAGGATTACAACATTGGTGATCTAAGAAATCTGTCTGACGATATCAAGGCTGCGCATAAAGGTATCGTCATGGTATTTGCGACAGTAAACGGCCCGAAGGTAACCTTCCTGGTATCCATTACCGATGATTTGCTGGAAAAAGGACTTCATGCCGGAAATATGATTAAAAAGATTGCAGCGGCCTGCGGCGGAGGCGGCGGCGGAAAAGCAGATATGGCGCAGGCGGGGGCAAAAGATCCGTCTAAAATTTCCGACGCATTTAAGGTTGCAGAAGAGCTGTTATCATAGTATACTATAAGAAAAATGTGTATAACGCTGTAAGCAAAGCGAAAGAAGATACAACCGGAAAAGGAGGTCGTTATCATGGAAAGAAAGACTATAATGTTTGATGCGGCAAAGACACAGCAGAAGACTACAAGAGAAGTCCTTGCAGAAGTTTATGCTGCTTTGGAAGAAAGAGGTTACAACGGAATCGACCAGATGGTTGGATATATTCTTTCAGGTGATCCGTCTTATATCACCAGCCATAACAATGCGAGAAATATGATCAGCCGCATTGACAGAGACGATCTGGTGGAAGAAATATTAAAGGACTACCTGAGCAAATAATTCGATCCTGACGGCAGGTACATTTTACCTGCCGTTTATTGTTACAAAGGAGCTTTATGAAACTTATTTTTGAAAATCACTGCACTTACACCTACGAGTACTATTTACAATTAAAACGAAAAACGATGGACAGAGGCGCGCAGAATACCGGATATGTATTTTTGGTAATTTTTGCGGTTCTCTTTGCAGTCTGTATGATAAAGGGATGGTATGCTTTTTCTCTGGCGCCTTTAGTCGCGGTCGCCTTTCTGATTTACAGACTATTTTTAATGCCGGTGATTCTTGCTCGTTTTTCCGCAAGAAAAAACCGGGAGGTTCACGGAAAAGATGTGGAAACCGTTAACCGCTTTTATGAAGACCATGTCCTTGCCGTCAATACTTTATCAAAGACCAAAACCAGTATTGAATATGAGCAGGTGCGGCAGCTTCTTACGACAAAGGATCTTTATATTATCGGTATGGACAAAGGTCTTGTTCTGCTTATCGACAGGAACGGATTTACCCTTGGAACAGCGGAAGATTTTGAGACTTTTATAAAAGAAAAATGTGTGAACGCAGAGGTGAGACTATGAGAAAAATAGCGCTGGATGTAGGCGATAAAACAGTGGGTATTGCCCTGTCGGATGAGCTTGGAATCACAGCTCAGGGACTTATGACTTTGGAACGGGTCGGCATCCGTAAAGATACCGGCAAAATTCTGGATTTGGTAAAGGAATATCAGTGCGATACAATCGTTATCGGACTTCCGAAAAAACTGGACGGCACTGACAGTATTCAGACAGAAAAAGTCTATGAATTCCGTACTATGCTGGAGAACAAGATGCGAAGTACCGGCATGAAAAATATAGAAGTAGTCTGGCAGGACGAGCGGCTTACTACCGTTATGGCGGAAAAGGTTCTCATCGAAGCCGATGTCAGCAGAAAGAAGAGAAAACAGGTTATTGACAAACAGGCGGCAGTTTTAATTATGCAGAGCTATCTTGACAGTCACCCGTCATTTTTATGATGATTTACGAACGATAAAAGGCATATACTTTTAAAATGTTCGTAAAATCGTTGATTTTCGAAGAAAAATCGCAGATAAATCCGTAAATGATCGGCTTTTTTCTGAACGAATATTGAACCTCGAAAGTATATGTGATAAAGTTTATCATGTGTACTTTTGTTGTTTTTGAGTATGAAATAAATATATTTTGGAGGACAGCCCTATGAAAAAAATCGGAATTATTATGGGAAGCGACAGCGATCTTCCGGTAGTGGAAAAAGCTATGACAACTCTGGACGAGTTCGGCGTGCCTTACGAAGTGCATGTTTATTCTGCCCACAGGACACCTGCGGAGGCGAAAGAATTTGCCGAAACTGCCAGAGAAAAAGGCTTCGGAGCTTTAATCTGCGCAGCAGGCAAAGCAGCGCACCTTGCAGGAGCCGCAGCTGCGGCATCAACACTGCCTGTTATCGGCATTCCTGTAAAGTCATCTACTTTAGACGGACTGGATGCACTTCTTTCCACCGTGCAGATGCCGGGCGGCATTCCCGTTGCAACTGTTGCCATCGACGGAGCGCAGAATGCAGCGCTTCTTGCGGTGCAGATACTTGCCGTTACCGATGGGGATCTTGCGGCAAAACTGGACAATCAGAGAAAAGAAGCCGCAAAGAAGGTTTTGGAGAAGAATAAAGCGGTTGAAGAAAAATATAACAGATAAAAAAGAAACTTACAGACAGATGTTACTGTCCTGAATAGGATTCAGAGTTATATGAAAAACGATATTTAGAATCCTATCCAAATGATATACAGACTTATTCAATTACATTTAAATATTTTGCGCGTAAACGGACAAGGAGGAAAGATACAACCAATGAGCAGTTTAAGAGAAGAATGCGGCATTTTCGGTGTTTTCGGCAGTCATACACAGAATGTGGCCAGCACCACTTATTACGGATTGTTTGCTCTGCAGCACAGAGGACAGGAAAGCTGCGGCATCGTAGTCAATGACGACGGAGTTTTCGAAAGCTACAAGGACAGCGGTATTGTCAATGATGTCTTCACGCCGTCTATTTTGGAAAATCTGGGAGAGGGCAATATGGCATTAGGACATGTCAGATACGGAACTTCCGGTAAAAACGACAGACTGAATTCTCAGCCTATTGTAGTCAATCATCATAAAGGCAGACTTGCAATTGCTCATAACGGCAGTCTGGTTAATGCTTATGAACTCAGAAAAGAATTGGAAGAGGAAGGGTTTATTTTTCATACTACGGGAGATTGTGAAATCATTGCTTCTGTAATCATAAAGGAAAGAATCAGAACCAACTCCATTGAAGATGCGGTTAATGCAGCTATGGAAAAACTGGACGGCGCTTATGCTCTCGCAATTATGTCTCCGTCCAAAATGATAGCGGCAAGAGATGAGCTTGGTATGAGACCGCTTTGCTACGGAATCCGTGAGGACGGTACATATATTGTCGCTTCCGAAACCTGTGCGCTTAACGCTGTAGACGCGAAATACGTAAGAGATATCGAACCGGGCGAAATTGTGATTTTTGATAAAGACGGTGTTCGCTCCATCAAGGATCATATGAACAGACAGCCACACAAAATCTGCATTTTTGAATATATTTACTTTGCAAGACCGGATTCTGTCATAGAAGGAAAAGGCGTACACGAAGCAAGACTTCGCGCAGGCGCATGTCTTGCAATGGAGCATCCTGTTCAGGCAGATGTAGTAATCGGCGTACCTGATTCCGGCTTGGACGCTGCTTTAGGCTTTGCAAGACAGTCCGGCATTCCTTACGGCATCGGTTTTATTAAAAACAAATATATCGGAAGAACCTTTATTGCGCCGGGGCAGTCCGTCCGCGAAGATAAGGTTAAAATTAAGCTGAATGTTTTGGGAGACACTGTAAAGGACAAAAGAGTTGTTCTGGTGGATGATTCTATCGTTCGGGGCACTACAATTGCTAAAATTGTAAATCTCCTTCGTGATGCGGGAGCTAAGGAAGTACATGTGCGCTCTTCCGCTCCTCCGTTCATCAACCCTTGTTACTATGGTACGGATATCGACTCTAAAGATAAGCTGATTGCCTGCAAATACTCTGTTCCCGAAATTCGAGAAATCATTAACGCGGATTCTCTGGGTTACTTGAGCATCAACAGTTTGGGTATGCTGATCGGCGCAAAACCGGGAGAAGGATTCTGTCAGGCATGCTTTACGGGAGAATATCCGACCAAAGTGCCTAATGCAGATATTAAAAACAAATACGAACAGAAAATCGGTAAAACTAACGAATAATTAAGAGAGGACAGGAATTATGGAAAAGAGTTTCAGCGAAAGCTACAAAGCGGCCGGTGTTGATATTACAGCCGGATATAAAGCGGTAGAACTGATGAAAGAACATGTGGCAAAAACTATGGTGTTCGGCAATGTGCCTGATGACATCGGCGGTTTCGGAGGTCTTCTTGAATTAGATCTGACGGGAATTGAAAAGCCGGTTCTGGTGTCCGGTACCGATGGTGTGGGAACTAAGCTGAAAATGGCGTTTCTGATGGATAAACACGATACAGTCGGCATTGACTGTGTGGCAATGTGCGTCAACGATATTATCTGTGTCGGCGCAAAACCTTTGTTCTTCCTGGATTATATCGCTGTAGGAAAGAACTATCCGGAAAAAGTTGCACAGATTGTCAGCGGTGTTGCGGAAGGCTGTATGCAGTCCGAAGCTGCGCTGATCGGCGGAGAAACAGCTGAAATGCCGGGATTCTATCCGGAAGACGAATACGATCTGGCAGGCTTTGCTGTGGGTGTCGTGGACAAATCAAAGGTTCTCCGAAAAGAAACCGTAACAGAAGGTGATGTGGTTATCGGTCTTCCATCCTCCGGCGTACACTCCAACGGATTTTCACTGGTCAGAAAAGTTTTGGATGTCGAAAACGAAGATATCAGAACACCCCTTGCTGAACTTGACGGAAAATCCATCGGTGAAACACTGCTGACGCCGACGAAAATCTATGTAAAGCCGATGGTAAAACTGTTTGAAGAAGTTACTGTAAAATCCGTAGCGCATATTACCGGCGGCGGCTTTTATGAAAACATTCCGAGAAGTCTTCCGAAAGGCTTCGGTGTTAAAATCAGAAAAGATGATGTCAGAGTGCTCCCTATTTTCAAACTGATTATGGAAAGGGGCGGCATTCCTGAAAGAGATATGTTCAATACCTTCAATATGGGTGTAGGTATGACTGTCATCGTAGCTAAAGAGGATGCGGAAAAAACACTGGAAGTGCTCAAAGCAAACGGAGAAGACGCATACATCTTAGGCGAAGTAGTAAAATCCGAGGAAGGCGTGGAATTATGGTAAAGACGAAGATTGCAGTTCTGGTTTCCGGCGGCGGAACCAATCTGCAGGCTTTAATCGATGCACAGAACAGCGGTATAATCAGAAACGGCGAAATTACTCTGGTTGCTTCCAACAAGGCAGATGCCTATGCGCTGAAACGGGCAGAAAACAATGGAATTAAAGCTGTTCTGATGACTGACGAGGCATCACTTCTGAAAATCTTCAGAGAAGAGGGCATTGAACTGGTGGTACTGGCAGGTTTCTTAAAAATCCTCAGTGCAGATTTTATCAGGGCTTATGAAAATCGCATTATCAATATCCATCCGTCTCTGATTCCGTCTTTCTGCGGAAAAGGGGCATATGGGCTCCATGTGCACGAAATGGCACTTTCTTACGGTGTTAAGGTGACAGGTGCAACGGTGCATTATGTCAATGAAATCCCGGACGGAGGGCAAATCATCGCGCAGAAAGCAGTAGAAGTTTTAGAAGACGACACGACGGAAACACTGCAGCGCAGAGTTATGGAACAGGCGGAATGGATTCTGCTGCCGGAAGCAGTGGAAAGAATCAGTCAAAAAATAGCGGAAGGTAAGAAATAAGGTAAAGATATATGAATGTTTATGAAATCGGAACAATGAAAGATGCAGCTTCTGCAAGCTCTTATGCGGGAAGAGGCATTGTCCTTGGAAAAACCCCGGACGGAACAAAAGCGGTCAGCGCCTATTTTATCATGGGAAGAAGCGATAACAGCAGAAACAGAGTTTTTCTTGAAGAAGGGGAAAACGTGATGATTAAACCTTTTGACGAATCTAAAGTGGAAGATCCGTCCTTAATCATTTACTATCCAATGAGAAAACACGAGAATAAACTGATTGTTACCAACGGTGATCAGACCGATACGGTATACAACTTTATCAAAGACGGAAAAACCTTTGAAGAAGCTCTGGACACCAGATGCTTTGAACCGGATGGTCCGAACTGGACGCCGAGAATCAGCGGGATGCTGACATTCGGTGAAAAACTGACTTATAAGATGAGTATTCTAAAAAGTGCAGATGAGAAAGGTTCCGCCTGCAATCGTTACTACTATAACTATGAAGCTTTAAACGGCGTGGGACACTTTATCCACACTTATCAGGGTGACGGAAATCCGCTGCCGACTTTCTGCGGCGAGCCGGAAAGGGTAGCAATCCCTGACGATATCGATGCGTTTACTTCTGAAATCTGGAATAATCTAAATCAGGATAATAAGATTTCTTTATATGTAAGATATGTGGATCTGAAAACCGGTGCGGCAGAAAACAGAATGATCAACAAGAACGCTTAAATAAGTGTGTACAGATGCGGCTTGCCGACAGTTCGCAGAATCCTGCGGCTGATAAACCGCAGCGTACAGAAAAGTACTGCATTTGAAACTTTGGAGGATTTAGTATGAAAGAATTTGAACTGAAATACGGCTGCAATCCCAATCAGAAGCCTGCAAAAATTTATATGGAGGATGGCACAGAGCTTCCTGTAGAAATCTTAAACGGAAGACCGGGATATATCAATTTTCTGGATGCTTTCAACAGCTGGCAGCTTGTAAAAGAACTGAAAGAGGCGCTGGGTATGCCTGCCGCCACATCATTTAAGCATGTCAGTCCTACATCTGCTGCTGTAGGCGTACCGATGAGCGATACACTGAAAAAAGCCTGCTTTGTAGATGATATCGAAGGTCTTGACGATTCTCCCATTGCAACAGCTTACGCAAGAGCAAGAGGCACCGACAGAATGTCTTCCTTCGGAGACTGGGTTGCTTTAAGCGACACCTGTGATGCTGTTACAGCGTCCATTTTGAAGAGAGAAGTGTCTGATGGCATTATCGCTCCGGGATATACAGATGAAGCGCTGGAAATCCTGAAAAGCAAGAAAAAAGGAAATTACAACATCATTCAAATTGATCCCGACTATGTTCCCGCAAAACAGGAGAAGAAGCAGGTTTACGGCATTACTTTTGAACAGGGCAGAAATGACTACAGGGTAAGACCTTCCGAGCTTACTGAGATTGTTACTGAAAATAAAAATCTGCCGGAAGAAGCAAAACGAGATCTGATTATTGCGCTGATCACCCTGAAATACACACAGTCCAATTCTGTGGCATATGCAAAAGACGGCCAGGCGATCGGTGTGGGCGCAGGTCAGCAGTCCAGAATCCACTGTACAAGACTTGCGGGAAACAAAGCAGATTTCTGGCATCTGAGACAGGCTGATAAAGTGATTAATCTGCCGTTCAGAGAAGATGTGGCAAGAGCAGTCAGAGACAACACCATCGATGTATATCTGGGTGACGAATATGAAGATGTACTGGCTGACGGTGTCTGGGAAACCCTCTTCACAGAAAAGCCGGAACCATTTACAAAAGAAGAACAGCGTGCATACCTGAATACTGTTACAGGTGTATCTTTAGGCAGTGACGCATTCTTCCCATTCGGAGACAACATTGAAAGGGCAAAGAAGAGCGGCGTTTCCTATATCGCAGAGCCGGGCGGCTCCGTCCGGGACGATGCAGTCATAGAAACCTGCAACAAGTACGATATGGTAACCGTATTTACCGGAATGAGACTGTTCCATCACTAATGGCGCTTGCCACAGTTTACGGAGTAAACTGATGGAAGGCCTTATGCTGTGGGAGACCTAACCCGATAAGCGCAGCGAATCGCAGGTAGGTCCCCCGTCAGGAGTGCAGCACTTTAGTGCGTGCCTTTTCGCCCTGCGAGCAAAGCGAGCGGCAAGGCGAAACGGACAACTGAAAAACCGCCACGTGCTGAAGCACTGCGGTTTCTGTATGACACCTTCCATCGATTTTCTGTGAAAATCGGGATAGGTGTTCAAGCGAAGGGAGCAAAGCGACCGGAGGAGCACCGGCAGGTGCGTTGGCACTCTACGGCGAAGTAGTGAAAAGACGAAAGTACAGTTCGATTGGCAAGGTGCAAGTCGTATAATGGCGCTGCTCCAAATCTGTGATTTGGCAAAGCAGGCCTTATGCTGTTGCACCCCAAGAACGAAGTGATTGGCAAGGTGCAAGTCGTATAAAGTCAATGCCGGGTCTTTTCACTGCGCGACACTTAATCATCCCTTTGCGCAGTAAAAGCACAGCTATTGACTTGGAATTGGAATTTGTCGAATTTGCAGTAAATATTTCGTTTGATTCCTGCCATTTTGCTATGGACGAACTTTCCGCAGGCAAAGCCGAGGATCTTGTGAGTACATAGTAAATCATGGACAGGAATCAAAGATAAATGCTTTCACTGAAAAGCGAAAAGGAGATAAATATGAAAGTAATGGTCGTTGGCGGCGGCGGAAGAGAGCATGCCATCATCAAGAAAATTAAAAAAAGCCCAAAGGTTACAGAAATCTTTGCACTTCCGGGAAACGGCGGAATTGCAGCTGATGCAACCTGCGTGGATATTGGAGCGAAAGACCTTGAAAACATCGTGAAATTTGCAAAAGAGAACGGCATCGAATTTGCTATTGTAGCGCCGGATGATCCGCTGGTGCTGGGACTTGTGGATCTTCTGAAAGCAGAAGGAATTCCTTGTTTCGGTCCGGAAAAGAAAGCTGCCATTATTGAAGGCAGCAAGGCTTTTTCTAAAGACTTAATGAAAAAATACCGGATTCCGACAGCAGCGTATGAAACGTTTACAGAAATGGATGCAGCGCTTTCCTATCTGGATACCTGTAAGATTCCTGTGGTTGTCAAGGCTGACGGTCTTGCGCTGGGCAAAGGTGTAATCATTTCTGAAACACTGGAAGATGCCAAAAAGGCTGTCAGGGATATGATGGAAGATAAGGTTTTCGGTGAAAGCGGAAGCAAAGTTGTAATTGAAGAATTCCTCACAGGCCCTGAAGTTTCTGTACTGTCTTTTACAGATGGAAAAACACTGGTTCCGATGGTTTCCTCTATGGACCACAAGCGTGCACTGGACGGCGATAAGGGATTAAATACAGGCGGTATGGGAACCGTAGCCCCAAATCCGTATTATACAGAAGAAATTGCAGAACGCTGTATGAAGGAAATCTTCCTGCCGACCATGAAAGCAATGAATGCAGAAGGAAGAACTTTTGCAGGATGTCTGTACTTTGGCCTGATGCTGACTGAAGACGGTCCGAAAGTCATTGAATACAACTGCAGATTCGGAGACCCGGAGACGCAGGTGGTACTGCCGCTTCTGGACAGTGATCTCTTTGAAATCATGGAACATGTGGCAGACGGCACACTGGCAGATGCAGAAGTGAATTTTGCAGATGATGCGGCCTGCTGTGTTGTTATGGCAAGCAGCGGCTATCCGGTAAGCTATGAAAAAGGTTTTGAGATTACAGTAGAAGAAGGACCGCAGGACATTTACATAGCCGGCGCAAAGCTTTCCGAAGACGGAAAGGTTCTTACAAACGGCGGACGGGTGCTGGGCGTGACCGAGCGAGGTGCCGATATCAGAGAAGCGATAGAAAAAGCCTATCATTCCGTAGAAAAAGTGCATTTTGACAATGCCTTTTACAGAAAAGACATCGGCAGCAAAGCTTTGGCTGCACTGGATAAAAAGTAATGCGATTTGATGAAGGAGATGCTATGGTTTATAGAATATATGTAGAAAAAAAGAGAGCCTTTGCTCATGAAGCGGCTTCTCTGAAAAATGATCTTGTAAATCTGCTGCAGATTAAGAATCTCGAAGATCTGCGTATAGTCAACCGTTACGATGTAGAAAATCTTGACAGAGATCTGTTTGACTATGCAGTCGGTACTGTTTTCTCCGAGCCGCAGGTCGACGACACTTTTGATACACTGGAAGTTTCCGGTACAGATACAGTTTTTGCAGTGGAATTTCTGCCGGGACAGTTTGACCAGAGAGCAAATTCCGCAGCAGAATGTATTCAGATTATCAGCAAGGGAGAAAGACCTGCAGTGAGAACTGCAAAAGTTTACCTGCTGAAAGGCGATCTGTCTGCTGACGAAATTACACAGATCAAAAATTATGTCATTAATCCGGTTGAGGCCAGAGAAGCTTCTTTAGAGACTTTTGACACACTAAAGGTGGATTATGAGATTCCGACCGAGGTGGCAGTACTGAACGGTTTCAATCAGCTCGACGAAGCCGGTCTGCACGAACTCCTGGCTGATTACGGTCTTGCGATGGACTTTGCCGATCTGAAATTCTGTCAGGACTATTTCAAAGAAGAGGACAGAGATCCGACGATTACAGAAATCAGAGTGATTGACACTTACTGGTCCGATCACTGCAGACATACAACGTTCAACACGACTATCGACAATGTAAAGTTTGAAGACCCTGCGGTGCAGGAAACTTATGAGGACTACCTCAGAACTCGTGAAGAACTGGGCAGAACCAAACCGGTCAATCTGATGGATATCGGCACACTGGCTGCAAAATATCTGAAAAAGAACGGATGTTTGGATAAACTGGATGAATCCGAGGAAATCAACGCATGTACCGTAAAAATGGATGTTGAGGTTGACGGAGAAATCCAGAAATGGCTTCTTCTGTTTAAGAATGAAACCCATAATCATCCGACTGAAATCGAACCGTTCGGCGGTGCGGCAACCTGCGTCGGCGGCGCCATCAGAGATCCGCTTTCAGGAAGAAGTTATGTGTATTCCGCAATGCGTGTAACCGGAGCCGCAGATCCGCTGAAACCGGTTTCCGAAACCATGGAAGGAAAGCTTCCGCAGAGAAAAATCGTAACGACAGCTGCAAACGGCTACAGCTCCTACGGAAATCAGATCGGTCTTGCCACCGGACAGGTAGATGAGCTGTATCATCCGGGCTATGTTGCAAAGAGAATGGAAATCGGCGCAGTCATCGCAGCTGCACCGGCTGAAAATGTACGAAGGGAAAGACCTGTTGACAGTGACATCGTCATTCTTCTGGGCGGTAAAACCGGCCGTGACGGATGCGGCGGTGCAACCGGATCTTCCAAATCACATACAACAGAATCTCTGGAAAGCTGCGGTGCGGAAGTACAGAAAGGAAACGCACCGGAAGAAAGAAAGCTGCAGAGACTGTTCAGAAATCCGGAAGCTTCCAAGCTGATCAAGCGCTGCAACGATTTTGGTGCCGGCGGTGTTTCCGTCGCAATCGGAGAACTGGCTGACGGCCTTGAAATCAATCTGAATGCGGTTCCTAAAAAATATGACGGTCTGGACGGCACTGAGCTTGCAATCAGTGAATCTCAGGAACGAATGGCAGTCGTTGTCGCAGCGGCTGACGCTGACCGCTTCTGTGAACTGGCTAAGGAAGAGAATCTGGAAGCGACGGTTGTCGCAGAAGTAAAGGAAAATCCTTATCTGAAGATTTTCTGGAACGACAAAGCCATCGTGAATATTTCCAGAGCATTTCTCGATACCAACGGTGCTGAAAAGCATATCGATATTGAAATTCCGATGCATGAAGACTTTAAACGAAAAGTTTCGGGAAGCTTCAGTGATACATACAGAGAACTGGCAGGCGACCTGAATATTTGCTCCAAGAGAGGACTTTCAGAGCGTTTTGACTCTACCATCGGTGCGGGTACTGTACTGATGCCGTTTGGCGGAATCAGACAGAGAACGCCGAATCAGGCTATGGTCAACCTGATCTCTGTAGAAAAAGGACATACTTCCACCTGCTCTCTGATGTCATGGGGTTACAACCCTTATATCGCAGAAAAGAGCCCTTATCACAGTGCGTATCTGGCAGTGGTGGAATCTGTATCCAAGCTGGTTGCTGCAGGCGCATCCTTCGAAGATGTATACCTGTCCTTCCAGGAATACTTTGAAAAGCCGATGAGAGAGCCGAAGAGATGGGGCAAGCCTATGGCAGCGGTTCTGGGGGCATTCAAGGCGCAGAAAGAACTGGGCGTTGCGGCAATCGGCGGAAAGGACTCCATGAGCGGAACCTTCGAGGACATCGATGTGCCGCCTACACTGGTTTCCTTTGCGGTAACTACCGACAATGTGAAAAACATCATTTCACCGGAATTCAAAGGTGTTGACAATAATGTGTTTATGTTAATTCCTGAAAAAGATGAAAACGGACTGCCGAAAGCGGAATCTCTGAAAGCAATCTATGAAGCCGTTCATCAGGAAATTAAAAACGGCATCTTTGTCAGCGCATATACCCCGGGCTTCGGCGGTGCAGCAGAAGCCGTTCTGAAGATGACAATGGGCAACGGTATCGGTTTCAAATATGCGGATACTGTAACAGATGAAGAAATCTTCGGATACAACTACGGCGGATTTATCGTGGAAGCTTCTGCGGAAGCAATTATGAACGCTATGGATGTACCTGCATCTATGGCTGACAGTGTGGGTTTCTCTGTAGCCGGTGCAAAGACAGTGCTTCTGGGTAAAACAGCAGCTGACGGTGCAATCATCCGCGGCGAAGAAAGACTTTCTCTTGCTGAACTTGAGAAAATCTACGAAGGAAAGCTGGAGTCGATTTATACCTGCAATATCGAAACAGAGCCGAATAAACTGAAAAAATTCACATATACCGCGCAGGAAAGACCGCATGCGAAAGTGAAAGTGGAAACACCGAAGGTTCTGATTCCGGTATTTCCGGGAACAAACTGCGAATATGATTCTGCAAAGGCATTCAGAGATGCGGGCGCAGAGACTGAGATCTTTGTCATTAACAATTTAACCGCGGCAGCCATTGCAAAATCTGTAGAAGACTTTGCAGCAAAAGTGAAGGAGTCTCAGATTATCTTTATCCCGGGCGGCTTCTCCGGCGGCGACGAACCGGACGGTTCCGGAAAATTCATTACTGCTTTCTTCAGAAATCAGGAAGTTAAAGATGCTGTGACAGATCTTTTAGACAACAGAGACGGTCTGATGATCGGTATCTGCAATGGATTCCAGGCTCTGATCAAACTGGGTCTTGTGCCATACGGCAGAATTATCGATACAGATGAAAACTGTCCGACACTGACATTCAACGAAATCAGCCGTCACCAGTCCAAGCTGGTGCGTACAAGAATTGCTTCCAACAAGTCACCTTGGCTTGCCAATACAAAGCCTGGCGACATTTATACCGTTCCTATTTCTCACGGTGAAGGAAGATTTATTGCATCGGAAGAGCTGATCAGAGAGCTTGCAGAAAACGGACAGATCATTACACAGTATGTAGATCTTGACGGAAATGTAACGGATGAAATCCAGTACAATCCGAACGGCTCCTATTTTGCAATCGAAGGCATTACTTCTCCGGACGGAAGAGTCCTCGGCAAGATGGGACATTCTGAACGTATCGGAGAAAACCTGTACAAGAATGTGCCCGGAGATTTTGACATGGGCATGTTCCGTGCAGCAGTGGAGTATTTTAGATAAGTTAAACGGTAAAAGCAGCCTCAGCTTTGGGGCTGCTTTTTGTGAAAGTGAGAAACGGATATGAAAAAACCGAAAATCAAACTGACCCTGATTGAACAGAAGGGGACAAAGGGATGTCATCGCGGCCATAAGATCGGAGATACCTTTGATTTTGATACAGAACGGGGAAAGCTGTGTCCTATGGCAATGCATGTAGCCTTTCCCTATATTGACATCCTGCGCTACGGCGGTAAAATTCCGGCAAGGGCGGATGGTTCCGTAGTATTCTGCTGTCCGGACGCAGATGTGATCAATGTATTCAGGATCGACATTGAAAATGATGAGGCGTGATTCTGTTTAGGAGAAAAACAACGATGAGAATTCAAAGAATTACAGATTGCCCGGAACTTTTACATACTGCTTCTGTGTGGTTTTCCGGCAAATGGAAGATACCACAGGAGGCCTATTTGCAGAGTATGAAGGATGCAATTTCCGGTGAAAGTCCGGTTCCGCAGTGGTATGTAGCAACCGAAGAAACAGACGACAAAAGAATTATCGCAGGCTGCGGCATTATCGAAAATGATTTTCACCGTCGAAAAGACCTGACACCGAATCTCTGTGCTTTATATGTGGAGCGAGACTTTCGCTGCAGGGGAATCGCCGGACAGCTTTTAGACTTTGTATGCAGAGATATGGAGAAACAGGGCATAGAAACCTTGTATCTGATTACTGACCATATGCACTTTTATGAGCGATACGGCTGGCGTTTTCTTTTTACAGTAGAGGATGATGACGGAGAACAGATCAGAATGTATGTGCATCGAGGGAATTAAAAACAGGGAATTCATCTTGTGAATTCCCTGTTTTTAATTCTTTCAATCGTTTTATTCGTCTATAGATCGGATTACTTTTGCCGGAACACCTGCTGCTACAGCATTTTCAGGTACATCTTTTGTAACCACCGCACCTGCTGCAATGATGGCATGATTTCCGATTGTAACACCTCCGACTACCGTTACATTGGCACCAATCCAGACATTTTCACCGATATGAATGGGAGCAGGGTATAAATCATGTCTTTTTTCAGATGAAAAACCATGATTCAGCGTAGCGAGCACTGTATTATGTCCAATCAGCGCACCATCGCCGATATAGATTCCGCCCTGATCCTGAAACTTACATCCGGCATTGATAAATACACCTTTTCCAAGATGGATGTTTTTTCCGCAGTCTGTATAAAACGGCGGAAATAAACCAAAACCTTCATCTACCGGCTGCCCGATCAGTTTTGAAAAAAGGTCTTGAAGCTCTTTCGGCGTATGATAGCTATTGTTGAGTTCAGCTGTGATTTTCATAGCTTCATTCGAGATTGCTGTCATAAATTGATGTTCCGGAGAACCGTAGATTACAGTACGGCCGGAATTCAAGTGGTTCAAATATTCTGTCAGAGTCATAAATGACAGGCTCCTTTCTTTGTTTCGATTTTTATTCAGTGTTTACTTTTACATACTTTGCAGCAGCCTTTTGGAAAAGCTGTGCTGTTTTCTATATTATAGCGCGCGCCTTTAACGATAACAAATACTTATATTTTATTTCTTTCTATAGTTGACAGGCATAGATGTATCTGTATAAAATAGAACTGTCAAATATAGAAATAGAAAAGAGGATTCTTATGGAACTGAGAGTACTTCGATATTTTCTTGCTGTCGCAAGAGAGGAGAATATTACAGCTGCAGCCCAAAGCCTTCATGTAACACAGCCGACACTTTCCAGGCAGATCATTGAACTGGAGAATGAGCTTGGAAAGAAGCTTTTTATCCGCGGAAGCCGAAAAGTTGTGCTGACAGAAGAGGGCATGTTATTTCGAAAACGGGCACAGCAGATTATCGAACTGATGGATAAAACGGTAGCCGAGATGACAGGAAACGGTCCAAAGCTCAGCGGGGATATTTATATTGGAGGCGGGGAGAGTGATGCAATGCGCCTGATTGCAAAAACCTTCCATTCCCTGCATGAAATGCATCCGGGAATCAGATTCCATATTTACAGCGGAAATGCCTACGATGTGACGGAATGGCTGGATCGGGGATTTTTGGAGTTTGCTTTGCTGATAGACTATGCGGATATTGAGAAATACAACTATATCAGACTTCCGGCGGCAGATTCTTGGGGTGTTCTGATGCGGAAAGACTGCGATCTGGCGCAAAAACCCTTTGTAACACCGGCAGATCTAAAAGGACTGCCTCTTTTCGTGTCGAGGCAAACAGTCAATCACAATCTTTTTACCGGCTGGCTTGGTCAGGACTTTAATTCATTGGACATTCTTGTAACTTATAATTTGATTTACAATGCATCTCTTATGGTCGAAGAGGGTTTGGGATATGCAATGTGTCTGGACAAGCTGATCAATACCGCGGGAGACAGTCATTTGTGTTTCAGACCTCTGAATCCGCAGATCGAAGCGCCGGTTTATCTTGCGTGGAAAAAGAATCAGGTGTTTACAAAAGCAGCCAAAGCCTTTCTTCAGCAGCTTCAAAAGCAGATACAGGACTGATTTAACCCGAGAATGCCTCAGAACGCTGCATATCATATACAGCAGGCAGCTGAAACAATGTACACTTGAATTTTCGTTACAAAAAGTGTATTATTACACTATAAATATAAATTTACATCATAAACTTTGTTCAGAAGGGGGATAGAACAGAAAATGAATCGGGAGGAGTTTATCAGGGACTGTGACGGACTAGAAAAACTGGTTCGTACAGAATTCGGTTATAATCAGGAGAATATGTCGGAAATTCTTGGTATTTCAAAAAAAACGCTGGTGGAAATTGAAAAGGGAAGATCCAGTCTGGGATGGAGCGGAAGTGTCGTTCTTTGCAGTTTGTTTTCCGACAGCGGCGTACTGGAATCCCATTTCGGAGGAAATCCGAAGGATTTAATACAGGCGCTCGCTTTCACGCACAAAGACCGCATTTATCCGAAAACGATGGGCGGTCATGTCTGGTGGCGCGAGTTGGAAGCCGCAAACGGTTACCGAATCCAACAGAACATCATTTCCGGACATTACAGAATCCTCGATAGTGATGATTGCAGAATCTGCTCCGGCTTTGATCTTGAGGAAATCAGAATGTATATGCCGAAAAAGCAGTAGGGAAGGGAGATCGATGTTTATGAAACCTAAAAAAGAAATCCGTCTTTATAATGTAATTCTGCCAATCTGGATGCTGTGGATTGTGCCCCCTTTGTGGCTGATTATCCTTCCTGCAAATTTTATCATCGATTTTACAGTTTTTTATTTTACGCTTAAGTTTATGAAGCTGGATAACCGTTTCGAAACCGGAAAAAAAGCGATACTGCGCATCTGGCTGTTTGGTTTTTTATCTGACGGGATCGGTGTGCTTCTTATGCTGGCTATGGTTTTTATGGGGATTCAGACTGTTTATATCCAAAGCATCGGATCATTTATCTGCGTAACGTTCTGTATCGCAGTCTCCGCCGTATGCATTTATCTTCTCGACTTGAAATGGGGATTTCATAAAACAGATTTGACTTTGGAACAGAAAAAGAAAGCGGCGCTTGCCATGGCGGTCATTACCGCACCGTATCTGTTTTATGTACCGCCGATTTATTAAAGAGAATTAGAAGATATATAAAAGTTTTAGAGAAGCAGGGTGCTGAATCCTGCTTCTGTGTTTAAGCTATAACTATTCCTAAAATCATAATTTTGGGAATAGTTGTTTACCTTAAAAAAATAAAGCTTTAACGGTTTGCATAGTATAATTCACAGCCTTATCATACTCTTGACACATTCATTTGTCAACGGTTTTCGTCTGTTTATAAACATAGGAAATCCGATATTCTGCGAATTCTCGTATCTTTTGTGATTTAATGTCTTTTCTACTTATGTAGTTTCTTTCACTGATGATTTGCATTTTCTTCACGATTTTTAATTTTGATTCTTCAAATATGCACAAAATCCTCACTGATTTGCCAGTTGGCTGTATCGTGAGGATTTTGCTGTATGGGATAAAATTTTGAGGCTCTGTTTTGCGATTTAAGCGATTTTATTCTATGCGGTCGATATCTTCCTTATTAAAAAAACTTGTTAAAAACGGTGTTTTCCACAGAATGTTGTTTGTGACCGTTTTCATTCGGAATGCCGGGAAGTATTCTGCATTTTGACGATTTTTATGATGCAATCGGTTTTGCAAGAATGTGTTTGTAAGTCTAATGTGTTTGTAAATTTACGGAAACTATTTATAAACGGGAACAATAATTCTTTGACCGACATATAAACCGTCTGCTGTAATTTCATTGAGATCGCAGATTTCCCGAACTATTTTACGGACATCGGAGTTCTCAGGTCCGTATTCGACTGCGATATCCCAAAGTGTATCGCCGGCTTCTATTTGTACCTGATTATAGACATCCTTGGAAGAACTGCTGACTGTGTTGAAACCCAGCAGCATTCCGACGGCAGATACCGCTATAATAATGAACAAGGTCATAAAAACCGTAAATCTGAATTTTGATGCTACTCTGTATTTCTTAGTCATGTGTTCTCACCTCTCTAAACATTTGTTCGTTTTCTATATCATAACAGAATATATGTTCTTTGTCAATAGAAAAATGAACAAATGTTCTGCGGTGTTTCGCAGGCTTACAAAAGCAATCATCTTTCCGTGTGAAAACCGAGGTTTTCGCTTATACAATAATCATCCCCGTGTCAAACACGGGTTTTCACTGATACAAAAAAGCAATCCAATCGGAAAATACCGACGGATTGCTCTACTCACTGTAGGTCAATGATAGTATGAGTATGTTTTGATAAAATTTCTATTTAATATTTTTCCCCAATTCATACGCCCGATTCGGATAATCGGTTTTTTCGATATCCTCTTTTACCGCGCAGGATATTGCATAAATCTGACCGCAGTCTTCCCACTGCAGATAGTGCATAGCCTCTTCGTAAACATAACGAAGTCCCTTTGCGGTGCGTTCTTCGGTATCTGCCGCAGCAGCCAGCAGTGCAGCTTTTTTCCCGGAACCCTGCAGCTTCTTGTCAATACCGTAAAAACGATCGATAACCGCCTTTAGCTGCGATGTAAAGCCGCTGTAAAAAACGGGAGAAACAAAAGTAACCATATCGGCGTCAAGAAGATGCGGAATCAGTTCCTGCATATCATCTTCAAATACACATGGATTTTCGCCGTTTTCGCAGGAATTACAGGCAATACATCCGCTGACGGACTTATGAGCGGCATCGAAGCGATAAATTTCGTGTCCCGCTTCTTTTGCGCCGGAAATAAAAGCGTCTGCAAGAACGGAGGTTGTGCCCTTTTCATGAGGACTGCCGGTTAACACTACAATTTTCATACGATTTCTCCTTTGTATTTTATATAATCATTTGCATTTATAATTGTTTGTTCCTGATCATGATTTGTTTTTTCTATAACCGGACATACTCTTTTATCTGCGTTTATCTATCCGAGGATGCGGTTTTGCCGTGAACCATATTTTCGAGGTCAGGACAACTTACATATTATCAGCTGGTAACTTTGTCGTAGAATTTATCCAGAAATCTGTCGATTTTCTTTCTGTATATAATACACAGGACAAAGGCAACGACAGCAATTACGGCAATAATGCCCATACCGATATAATGCTGCTTGAAATAAAATGCGCCGATCAGAAGGCTTCCGGACATACCGAACAGTCTTCCCATCATAGAAAACGCCATAAATGCCTTGAAGTTCATATCGGAAACCCCGGCTGCGTAGCTTACCACATCTTTGGGAAGGCCAGGTATCAGATACAGCAGAAAGACGATTACATAGGCCTTTTTACTGTTGAGCCGTTCTATAAAATAATTGGTTCGCGCTTCTCCGAAGAAAAGATGTACGGCATCTTTGCCGAGAATTTTTGCAAGATAAAACGATATCGTAGTTCCCAAAAAAGCGCCGACAATGGAAAACACAAGTCCGGGAAGAAAGCCGTACAGATAGCCGGCTGCAAACTGAAATGCCTGTCCCGGTATGACACTGATGATGATCTGCAAAATCTGGATTCCTATATAAATAAATATACTCTCAAATCTGTAGTGTTCCAGATAGGCAAGAACATCTTCAAAAGATCTGAACTGCTGGATAAAATCCCTCTGATAGAATACGATATAAAGCGGAATTGCAACAACAATACCGACCAAAAGCAGAAGTTTCAAAACAGATAAAACCACTTTCGTTTTCTTTGCCTTTTTTATGTTCTGTCTGACTTCATCTTCCATCTGATGCACATCTTTTTTCCAAGTCTTTTTATCCATAAAACATAATCCTCTGCAACTATAACTGAATATCAATCAAGCCCTTTTTATACAACTGATTCATCGACTTAAGCACGCCGAATTTAGAGTGTTCATAAGTTAAACCGCCCTGAAAATATACAATGTACGGTTCACGGATCGGTGCATCGGCGGAAAGCTCAATGGAAGAACCTTGTACAAATGCGCCTGCTGCCATAACAACATCGGATTCATAGCCCGGCATAGCCCATGGAACAGGCGTAACATGGGAATCGATGGGAGCGGCAGCCTGAATTCCCTCGCAGAAAGCAACGACAGCTTCCGGAGAGCCGAGCTTTACGGACTGAATAATATCACTTCTGTCGTCGTTTACACCGGGACGAATGTCAAAACCCAGCATTTCGTAGGCTTTTCCGCAGAGCATAGCTCCTTTTACGGCGCCGTTTACTACCTTCGGCGCCATGAACAGTCCCTGCAGAATGGCGCGGGTCTGTCCGAACGTCAGTCCGCATTCGCCGCCGATACCCGGGCAGGTCATGCGGTAAGAAATTTTTTCGATTAAATCTCTTCTGCCGCAGACATAGCCGCCGGTCAAAGCAAGTCCTCCGCCGGGATTTTTAATCAGAGAACCTGCCATTACATCAATTCCCACATCCGTAGGCTCTTTAATATCCAGAAACTCTCCGTAGCAGTTATCCGTCATACAGATAATCTCAGGATTGATGCGATGAACAAATTCCGCAGTTTCAGCAATTTGGTTTACGGTAATTGAATTACGCCAACTATAACCGGTAGCTCTCTGAATAGATACCATTTTGGTTTTCTCCGAAATGGTTTTTCCTAAAGTTTCCAGGTCAATCGAGCCGTCCGGCAGCAGTTCCACCTGTTTGTAAGTAATGCCGTATTCCTTAAGAGAGCCCATACCCTCTCCCCTGATTCCGATAACTTCCTCCAGTGTGTCATACGGACCTCCGCTGCAGTAAATCAGCTCATCTCCGGGACGAAGGCACCCCATCAGAGTAATCGCAAGCGCATGGGTACCGTTTACAATAGTGGGGCGAACAAGGGCAGCCTCCGCGCCGAAAATCTCCGCATAGACTTTTTCGCAGGCTTCCCTGCCCGGATCATCGTAGCCATAGCCTGTATTCCATGAAAAATGCATGTCTGCGATACGGTGTTTCTGCAGCGCGGCCAGTACTTTATACTGGTTGTATGCCATAATGTCATCAAGCTTTTTGAAAGAAGGTGCAATCTCCTCTTCCGCCCTTTTTACCGTTTCCAAAACATCAGGGTGAATGTTAAGTTCTTTTATAAGTAATTCATCTGTATAATTCATAGTCTTTCCATCTCCAATTATTAAAATCAATTTATTGTATTTGTTTTACAGAATTTCCGAAGCCGGATTTCTAAAAGCATCCGGCGGATAACTTTGCGCTTTCTCATCGTATGTGTTTATTCAATATATGATTATAGACATTTCAGCGTATTTGTAAATCTGATTTTGTGATTCTTCACAAAGTCTTAAGATTTTATACATTATTTTTCAATTCTTTCTTCTTCCCATTCCATATCCTTTACAAGATTCCGTTTTACATCCTGCTTTTGTTTTGCGTAAAGTTGGGTAGTGGTCACTTGCTCATGGTCTAAAAGAGCAGCCACATCATAGATGGAGTTTCCTCTTCCAATCAGGCTGGTAGCCGCTGTAGCGCGAAGCTTATGGGGACTGTAGCCTGTTTTCTGCGAAGTTTTCAGCGCAATGGCTGTGTATTTTTTTACAAGTTCCCGAATCTGACGGTCAGTCATACGCTTTGCCTGCAGAGAAAGAAACAATGCGTCCCGGTGTTCCGGCGCCAGATTCTCTTCTTTTGTTCTTTCGTTAGCGATATAATCTTCCACTGCTGCTGTCACCGACCGGTTCAGAGGCATAATGGATTCCTTTCCGCGCTTTCGGTAGATTTTGAACTCACCCCTGGAAAAATTAAAGGAAGAAACATTCAGCTGCTGCAGCTCCGAAAGCCGCAGACCGTAGGTGAGAAACAGCATCAGAATCGCCTTGTCTCTCTTTTTCGTTTTCTGCCAGTAAGCATGGGCATGTTTTGTCAGCCCTGTTCCGTTGGTAACCGCGTCCAGCATAACCATAACCTCATCATCCTGAAGGGCCTTGATTTCCCGCTCACCCGCTTTTTGAACTCTGATAGGGTCAAATCCGTCCGTAATATTCTTTTCAAGAAGCTCATCTCTGTAAAGCTGCTTAAACATAACGGAGACGGCGGATTTTTTCCGCGCTAAAGTTTTATTGTTGTTTTCGTAAATATGAATGTTCTTGTCGGTTTCCACTTTATATCTGCGGCAGTAGTCGATATAGATATTAATATCTGCCGCCCGGATTTGTCTAAACTCTTTCAGGGTAATATCCGCGGGTTTTTCCGCCGCAGTCAGATCGGTTTTTCGAATCAGATAATTGCAGAAAAACCTGATGTCGTGAAGATAAGCAAGGCGGCTCATGGGAAGCACATTTCCTTTCAGATAAATAAAAAATCCGCGGAGAAACTGCGGCAGCTCTTTTTCCAGCTGTTCACACTCTTCGAAAATCTGCGTTTCCTTTTTTACAATATTGTCGGGTCGATCGCTTTTATTATGGATTTTTATTTCTTTAGCCATTTAAAAATATCCTCCAGACAGAGCTTATCGCTTTCATATTCCGAAATATTAAACCACTGCATATCAGTATAACGCTTAAACCAAGTCAACTGCCTTTTCGCATAGTGACGAGTGTTCTTTTTTACAAGGTCTGCGGCTTCAGAAAGGATGTAACGGCCTTCCAAATAGCCTATGATTTCTTTATAGCCGATGCCTTTCATAGAGATATCACTTTCTGTAAGTCCCCTTTGCAAAAGCCCTCGGACTTCTTCCACCAGTCCCTGCGCCAGCAGTAAATCCACCCGCAGGTTGATCCGCGCGTAAAGCTCTGCACGATCCCGTGTCAGTCCCACAAGGCGAGGGGTGTAATCTTTGGTCGGACGCAGATCCGCAGCAAAATCTTTCACCTTATTGCCTTCTTTTGCCGCTTCAATGGCGCGAACCACCTTTTTTATATTATTGGGATGAATTCTCTCTGCAGCGGCAGAATCCAAGGTCTTCAGCTTATTGTGAAGGACCTCCGCCCCCTGCTCTTCCGCCAGTTTATAAAGTTCGTCGCGAAAGGCCGTATCTCCCGGCGGTGCGCTGAAGTCCATATCGTAAAGCAGTGCATTGAGATAAAGCCCTGTTCCCCCTGCGATAATCGGAATTTTTCCCTTTGCAAATATCTTTTCAATGGCGTCTTTTGCCATGGTCTGATATTTTGCTGCGGAAAAAGATTCCGACGGGTCGATTTCATCTACCAGATAGTGTTTTACCTGCGCCTGTTCCTCCGGCGTAGGTTTGGCACTTCCGATATCCATATATTTGTAAAGCTGCATGGAATCGCAGGAAACAATTTCACCGTTAAAGGCAAGCGCCGTTTCAATGGCATATTTTGTTTTTCCCACTGCGGTAGGTCCGCAGATGACGATGATTTCTCTTTTCATAAAATATATTCCTTACATTCTCATAAACAGAGATATTGATAAAAATATTACTTTGTCGGTGAGACAATGATTTGTCAGTAAAAAAGTATCCTACACCCGCTTGAACATCTTCTCGATTTCATACTGTGACAGTCTGATAAATGTCGGTCTGCCATGGGGACAGGAAAAAGGGTTTCTGCATACGGCGAGCTGGGCAATCAGTGCTTTCATTTCTTCCATAGACAGCCTGTCGTGAGCTTTCACTGCAGATTTGCAGGATTTGGTAATCAGTTTATTGATGATTACTGTATTTTGAAGTTTTGTGCCGTCGGTAACACTGTCTGTAAATTCTTTTGCAAACTCTTCTGCTTCGGATAAAGTCATAAAGGTCGGAATTTCCCGAATCACATAGGAATTCTGCCCGAATTCTTCGATGAGAAAGCCCATATCGCAGAGAGAATCCAGCCAGTCATACTCATTTTCTTTTACGGAAAGCGGAACTTCAATGACAATCGGCATCAGAATCGGCTGACAAAGCTTTTCTTCTGACAGATACTCTTCTACCAGTTTCTCATAGAATACCCGCTCATGGGCGGCATGCTGGTCGATTAAGTAGAAGTTCTTATGATCCACAGCGGTAATATAGGTGTCAAAAATTGCACCGGTCAGTGTTAAATCGGTGAAATCGAAAGGCTGAAGCGCCGGAGCATCAATGGTAATATCCGGTTTGCAGCCCCCTTTGGATAACGAAACACCAAGATTGCCATCAATGTCGTTTTCCGCAGAAGATTTCGTTTTCGAAACAGGTGCATTCTGCCTTGGAGGCGGAACAAACTGTGTTTTTTCAAGAGACGGCTCTGATATATCGTCTGTTTTTCGCTCGAAAACTGTGAACTCGGAAACAGGCTTGTACTCCGCCTGTTTTTCTGCTGCTTCCATCGTCATATCCGCTATATCCTTATTTGAAGGAGGAATTACAAATTCAGCCTGTTCGTAAATACGATTTTCTGTACTGTCTGCCCTCTCAGAAGTTTCCAGCTCTATCTTGCCGGCTTCTTTGCGTTTATTTGACAATATATATTTTATGTCTACCTGCTCGTCAACGGAAGCAACATTTTTAGTTTTCCCCTCACCTTCACTTTCTTTGAAAACATTTTTTACCTCCGCTACGGCCGCCCTGGTACCCAGCGCTGATTTTACGCCGCTTTCGACCAGAGAAACAATTTCTGCTTCATTGTCAAAACGGACTTCTTTTTTATTGGGATGAATATTCACATCCAGTCTGCCGGGGTCTGTCTTCAGAAACAGAAACGCAACGGGATAACGCCGGTCAAACAGCCTTTCTCGATAGCCTTCCGTTAAACCCCGCTCAATCACTTTGCTGTTTACCACTCTGCCATTAACAAAGAAAACCTGATTTTTCCGGTTGCTTTTTGATAAGGAAGGTCTTGAAATATAGCCTGTAAGGGTATTTCCGTTTTCTTCATGGAATACAGGCAGCAGATCCTGATATTCACGCATCTTATAAACTGACAGGACAGCACTGAGCAAATCTCCTTTTCCCGTGGTGGAAAAGAGAATGCTGCCGTTGTTGATGAAGCGAAACCGGACAGCAGGATAAGCCAAAGCAATCTGTGACATAAAATCAATAATCTGACCGCTTTCTGCGCTGTCTGTTTTCAGGAATTTACGCCGTGCCGGCGTGTTGTAGAACAAATCTGTCACAACGATCGTTGTGCCGTCGGGACAGCCTGTCTTTTTCTTTTCCAGCACTTCACTTCCGTGAATCAGAATTCGGGTGCCGGTTTTTTCTTCACGGGTTTTGGTAATAAATTCAGTATGAGTGACCGCTGCAATACTGGCAAGAGCCTCGCCGCGAAACCCTAAAGTTTCAATGGTGTCAAGATCCCCTGCGGTTTCGATTTTGCTGGTGGCATGGCGTAGAAAAGCTGTTTCCGCTTCATCCGATGAAATGCCGCAGCCGTTATCTGTAACCCGGATATAAGATTTTCCGCCGTTTTTAATTTCCACAACAATAGAGTCGGCGCCTGAATCCACGGAATTTTCCACAAGTTCTTTTACGATAGATACCGGTCGTTCAATAACCTCGCCGGCAGCGATTTTATCGGCTACATTTTTTTCCAATACTTTAATCATTGATTGCTTCCTTCAGTTCTTCTAAAATACCAATTGCTTTAGACGGCGTAATTTCCATCAGATTGAGATTACGGATTCGCTCGATAATCGGGTTTGGACCTGTCGTAAAAAAGGAAATCTGTTCTTCTGCTTCGGAGCTTTTATTTTCCGAAGGTGATTCGGAGGATAAAAAGCTGTCCTGTGAAACGGAAATTTCAGCTCTCCCCTCTTCCAGCTGCGCCAACTTATGCTGGGCATTTTTCAAAAGACTGTCCGGTACACCTGCCAGTTTTGCCACATGAATTCCGTAACTTCGGCTCGCAGAGCCTTCGATAATCTTATGCAGGAATACGATATTTCCGTTTTCTTCGGATACATCTACATTGAGATTGCGCACGCCGGGAATTTCCGCCTCAAGTGCAGTCAATTCGTGGTAATGGGTGGCAAAAAGAGTTCTGATATGGGTATTGCGGTTGCAGAGATAATCCACAGCAGCCCAGGCAATTGAAAGTCCGTCGTAGGTACTGGTTCCTCTGCCGATTTCATCGAGGATGATCAGACTCCGCTCTTTTGCGCAGCTGAGAATATATGCAAGCTCACTCATTTCCACAAAAAAGGTAGATTGTCCCTGCGCCAGATTATCCGATGCGCCTATGCGGGTGAAAATCCGATCCACAACGCCGATTTTAGCATATTCGCAAGGTACAAAGCATCCTGCCTGCGCCATCAGGACAATCAGGGCAGTCTGCCGCATATATGTAGATTTTCCCGCCATATTCGGTCCTGTGATAATCAGCATACTGGTATCCGTGTTATTAAGGTAGGTATCATTGGATACAAACATACCGCCGGAGGTCATCTGCTCTATAACAGGGTGTCTGCCCTTTTCAATGCTCAGCTCAAGGCTCTCATCAATAACAGGCTTTACATAACCGAATTTATTGCTTACATTGGCAAAGCTGCACAGTACATCAAGACAGGCTACAGCCTGTGAAGTCTCCTGGAGCTGTATGATATAACTCTGAATCTTATCGCGAATCTCGGTAAAAAGTTCATATTCCAGCTGATTGATTTTTGTCTCTGCATTGAGCACCAGATTTTCCATCTCTTTCAGCTCCGGTGTAATATATCGTTCGTTGTTTACCAGTGTCTGTTTTCTGATGTAGTCTTCCGGTACCAGATCCGCATTGGCCTTGGTTACATCAATGTAGTAGCCGAACACTTTATTGAAACCGACTTTCAGTGTTTTAATGCCTGTTCTTTCTCTTTCTGCATTTTCAAGGTTTGCAATCCACTGTTTGCCGTCCTTGATAGAAAACTTTATTTCATCGAGTTCTGTGGAATAGCCTTCTTTGATCAAACCGCCCTCTTTTACAGTAAACGGCGCATCTTCCCGGACAGCAGCTTCCACCAGATTGTAAACGGCAGTGAGATCATGAATCTGCCCGCCAAGCTCTTTCAAAAGATCGGCGCCCGCATATTCCAGACTGTTTTTGATTTCCGGCAGAACAGAGACGGAGTTTTTCAAAGCAATTAAATCTTTTCCGTTTGCATTTCCTGCGGCGATTCTGCCGGCAAGGCGCTCAAAGTCGTAAACCTGTTTCAGCGCTTCTCTCAGGTTGTTTTCAAGCATAGGCTGCAAGGTAAGTTCCTCTACGGCATCAAGGCGAAGGTTGATTTCCTCGGCATTGTTTAAGGGTTCTCGGAGCCATTGCTTCAGTTTGCGGGAACCCATAGCGGTAGCGGTTTTATCCAGTACTCCAAGCAAAGAGCCCCGGACTTTCTTATCGTATAAGGTTTCTGTAATTTCAAGGTTACGAAGGGTTGCCTTATCCAAAGACATATGTTTTCCGATTTCATAGAACCGGCAGCGAGTCAGCTGTTTCAGACTCTGTTTCTGAGTTTCCAGAAGATAGGAAAGCAGTGCGCCTAAAGAAAGTATGCAAAAGTCCCTGCCGGCAAGCCCCAGACTTGTCAGTGAAACCGTATCAAACTGGGCTTTGATTGCATCCTCGGCAGGTTTTTGTGTATAGTAGGAATCGTTCATTACAAAGACAAAGGCTCCTGTCGCCGTCTTCAGCTCTTCTTCGCTGATATAAAGGCAGGCGGACTGATTGATGATAATTTCACGAGCATTGATTTTCGCCAGCTCGTTTAAGATATCAGTAACCGGATTGAGTGTTCCTGCGTTTTCTGTAGTGTAAAGCTCACCGGTGGAGATATCGCAATAGGAAACGGACATACCGTTCTTATCAATATATACTGATGCCAGATAGTTGTTTTCTGTTTCTTTCAGCATATTTCGGGAAGTCACTGTGCCGGGGGTCACAATCTGAATCACTTCACGCTTTACGATGCCTTTTGCCGCAGCAGGATCTTCCACCTGTTCACAGATTGCCACTTTATAGCCCTTTTCCACAAGGCGAGCTATATATGTATCGGCAGAATGAAACGGGACGCCGCACATTGGGGCCCGTTCTTCTTGTCCGCAGTTTTTTCCTGTCAAAGTCAGTTCCAGTTCTCTGGACGCTGTCTTTGCGTCTTCAAAGAACATTTCGTAAAAGTCTCCCAATCTGAAAAACAGAATACAGTCTTGGTATTCTGCTTTAATATCCAGATATTGCTGCATCATCGGTGACAGTTTGTTTTTTGCCATATAGTTGTAACTCCTTTAATAATCAGTGTATTTTCTAATCTTGTCTTACAGATCCAGCCGCATATAAACGGAAGTATCCATCGGACTGTTGTTGTAGCTTTCAATTTCATAAAAACCATATTTTCGGTACAGATGTACGGCATTTACAAGGAACGGAAGTGTATCCAAAAGCATAGCACTGTAAAAAGCGCCTTGATCTCTTCTCTAAAGTCATAAGCATCCACAAGTTTAATTGTCATCGTTTATCTTACCTGTGCTTTCTCGTATTCCTGCTGTAATTCTTCTGCTAAATACATATCGCTCATGCAGTGCATATCGGAAATTCCTTCGCGCATCAGAGTGTAAGTTGTGGAATGATAGAAAAAATCCAAAGCCTTTCTCTCTGAAAGACCGGTCAGCTCAGCGAAACAGCCGACAACACGGGCATATTTTTTCTGCAGCAGTATCGGGTGTGCATTCATAAGATTTTGCTCCCTTCAAATTTTAAAAAAACATCGATGACTTCCTGATTTCTAAAACAGATCTGAAGATTCGGTTTTTCATAGCGAAGCCTTTTTAATGCTTCAGATTTTTCTATCAGACCGTCAAAGAACAGTTCTACCGTGTTAAAGACTTTATCATTGGCAACTCCGCCGATGACAATATCATAATCCGAATTATCTTTTCCGGTTCTGCAGTGCAATACAAAATCCAGCCAGCTTTCGGAATAAGAATCAAATTGAATGAAATTTACTTTCTCTAAAGCCGTTTCATCAAAATTAAATACAGATATAACTGCATTCTCTCCGCGTCTGCGAAACTTGCCGCACCAACGCTGCGCCTGCTCTAAAATCGGTGTGGTATAAAACCCTTTTCCAAAATCCACATTGATTCTGGAATGTTTTGTATCCGGTGTATGAATTTCCATATTAGAACCGTGATATAAAATCATAATTTATCCCCTTTTTTCCATCAAAGATAAGATATCCTCTATAATGTACTCTTTTCCCTGGGTGTGCAATATGTCGTATTCGGGAATAATATAAGTATCCAGCAAGTCATCTTCTCCGGTCAGGATATCATATACTTCGTTTCCTGTTAATTTCAACTTTAATGCGATATTTTCAATACAGAAGATTGCAAATTCCAGTTCTTCCTTTGTCATATCCAGCTGTCTTTTTGTGTTATTCATTTATATATCTCCTAATATTTCTCGACAGGATATATTTGATAAGCAGATCATATTAACAGCCGTGGCTTTATGCTAAAGAAACTGTGACAGTTTCGCCGTCTTTTTGAATAAATTCCATACGCCACACGATGTAGTCTATCGGTTCCTTGCGAAGATTAGACCATGCTCTTCTGACGGCTCTGCCGGGGCAAGTTTCCAATTCTCCGTAAAACATAAGGGAAGGAATGTTTTCAGGCAGATCCGGCCCGATATCTATAAGCTTATAGCTGTCTTCTGAAAGAGGCGGAATGATTTCGTACTCCATATTGGCACAGTACAGCGGCTCCTCGTCTTGCGAAAAACGGCTGTCAAGCTGTTCCGTACTGAATTCTTTGATCTCCAGCACATGGGGTGTTTTTGTAACCGGATTGATCAAAAGAAACGCCTGTCCTGCCTGGCTGACTGCAAAACTGTCTCCATACACTGTTCTGCTGTCTTGAGACAGTTTGAGATATGCTTTTGACAAGTCTGATTCTGCGTGATCTGTCAGGTTGAGGTCAAAGCTTGCAATCATCCAGCCGTCATTTTCGTCAAGATGGAATTCTTTAATATATTTGTAAACCTCACGGTCCATTTCATCATATTCCGTTTTTTTCGGTTCCCAGTAACGATAAGCGCAGCCGGTTCCCGCAAGGGATTTACCGTCTATCATTAATTCTATGGAAAAATCTGTTTGAAACGGAGAAATGCTTCTGATAATCTCTGCCTGCTCATAATTCAACTTCTCAAAAAACGGTAAAACCGGTTCAATTTTTTTATGGTATTCCGTGAGTGCAGCAGCGGGAATTCTCCTGCATAGATGCAACACCGCAGAACTTCTGTAATTTTCATCAAATTCCACAGAACCGATTTTCCAATCTGAGCCGTTCCAGCTGAATGCTTTGTTTATGACGATATCTTTTTTCATAGCTTTCTCCGATTTCTTACCTGTGTTTTTTAAGAATAGTTTATACTCTATTATACCAAAGAAATTCTCCAATGTAAAAGAAAAAGCTGAAAGTTTTGCACTTCCAGCTTTTCTCTTTTATGGTGTGCTCGGCGAGCGCACATTCTAATGGGTGAAAGTCCCGAAT
>CALBGO010000003.1 GCA_937894585.1 uncultured Eubacterium sp. | reverse complement strand
GTACATAAAAAGGGCGCCGCACTAACGCTTTTTATTCGTTAATGCGACAGCCCCTCTTACTTCAATCCATTGGTTATAATCCCAACTCTTCAAAACTGTACTGTCTGAAAACTCGCTTCCGTTTTTTTAATCAGTCCGTCCACAGCCTAATAAGCAGAACTTCCACCTCCGCTTTTAGAGGGATTTTAAATATTCTTCTACATTCAGATAAGAAATCCCGTCCTTCTCGGTGTTTTCACCTCGATAAATTACATATCTGCCTTCGATGTCTCCATATCTGTGACTTGTCATGGCGCATTTCTTTTCATCGTTGAGATGTCGATATTGTTCTGCAGCCCGCTCTTTACTATACTTCACCTCATAGATTTTACAGCTGACTTTTTCCGAATCAAAAATAACCATATCGAACTCGCCTGCAGCAAACTGCAATTTAAAAACTTTTTTGTCAGGGCAGGCGATTTTTGTTTCAAGCAAAACAATATCCTCCATCATTCTTCCGCGGATTTCATTCAGTAGTCTTTCTAATATCCGCTTTCTTTCCTTGGCCGATAACGCCTGAAACTTTACATCAAGCAGCAGATTTTCTACAATCGCACTCGCCTGTGCATACCTGAGTCCCGGTTGTGTAATCACTGTTACAGTTCCTGCCCTGCTTACTTCCGGTAAGAACTCCAAATCGATTTCCACTACCAAATCCAATAACTCCAGATATTCTTTTATCTCAAACATATGAACATCTTGAATATCTACCCGTTGCTCTTCTTTATTGATAATGTCAAGCATCTGCATAATGCCCAAAGTTACCGCATCTAAATCCATATGTGCTTTGATATTAACCGGCTTTTTTTTATCCTTAAGCATATTTGATGCTGTCACAGAAAGATCATGAGATTTAAATGTTTTTTCTACAACACTTCGTGCAAAACTGTGATTGATATTTTCCACCACACGATTGATTACATTTGTTAATTCGCCCTGCTCATACAGATCAGCCAGATGTCTGAAATGTCCCCCATTCTGATACAGTTTCAGGGAATGCTGAATATTCTTTGCAATAGCAGCATCGATATATTCTTCCGTATGTTTTGAATCGGAAAAAGTTGATTCGATATTATAGTTCATACCGCTAAGACTCATCGTTCCGCCATAACGAATATATTCATCGATCCCTTTCAAACCCAGGACATTTTCAAATTCACGATAAGGAATAAAGGTTGTATGCAGCATAATACATCTGTCATAGAGTTCTTCTTCTTTCGAGAAAAGAAATCCCAAAGAATCAGTTCCGGATAAAACGATTTTTATTCCGCTGCTGGCGTAGATATCCGAAAACAGTGCAGCGCCTTCCATAAAATCTTCCAGTAGAGTAACTTCATCAATAAAAACATATCGAAACCCTTTAGCTTCTAATCGTCTGAGGTCGTCATTGATGTCTGCCAAAGTATCTTGCGTCCTTACTTGAATAAATGCTGCTTTTTTAAATTCTTCTTCGGACATTTCGGTAAGAATCTGACGAATCATCGTTGTTTTCCCGGTTCTTCGGAGCCCATAAAGAATAAAAACCCTATCCTGCGGTTGTCCAAAAATATACTCACGAAGCGCTGTAATACATTCTCGTTTCTTATATCTTCCCGTTATTGCAATCTGGGTTTTGAGAACTTTTCCTGTTCTTACAATGGTTTTAAATTCGGGAAAAGGTTTTTCAGGCTCCGTTAGATCCTCTTCCTGTTTAACCAGCGCCTTTAGTTTCTTTAATTCTTTTTCTAATTTTTTTCGTTTTTCAATCCGGATTTTCAGCTCCGGAACTTCCTCAAAGCGCAAATAGGTTTCAGTCCGCCTGCCGTTTCTGGTAATTCTGTGATAGTAATATTCTTTCTCTTTTATCTTTTTCTTGGTTATGCTTCCCTCCGGCAGCATAGCAATTTCTCGCTCTATTTCCAAAATTTTCTCCATCAATTTCTCCAGCTCCACAATAACACCTCCTTCACCAGTTATACCCATTATACCCTATAATTATTCCACATGCAAGGTATAACGGGTATAACTCTTTAAAATCCGGTATTGCATTGCTTTGAGAAAAAATCGATATAAAATCTATGCGTCCGGGTCTGTCCCAGATAAATTTTAGCTTTAAATCATCAGCGGCGAAACGCCGGTTTTTCTGACGACTTCATTGTGATACTTCACAACTTGTCTTCCGATTTCTCTGCCGTCCAGTTTATTCACAATATGCAGTGTGCATCCCTTTTCTCCGCCTGATGCTGCTCTGACCGCTTCAAACACACCGCGGGATACTGCTTCTACAATCTGACTGTTGTTCATGACCGCTGTCTTTGCGCCAAAAGAGCCGACAAGCTCGGGTCCTGCTTCTCTTGCAACAAACAGCTGTCCCGCGTCGACAAGACCGCCTGACGCAAGGCGCGGAAGACTGACTGTAGAAATTGTTCCGATGGAAACGCCCGGCAGCTTGTTTATCATGCCGATGGCTCCGTTGATTGACCGGATAAATCCGTTAATGGTATTCTGTGCGAAACTGATCACCGAATTTACGACAGTCTTAAATGCTCCCGCAATTCCGTTTCCGATACTGGTTCCGATATTGGTAAAGATTTTCTTGATCTTTGCCCACAGATTGCTGAAAAACCCCGTCAAACCGCTGAATACATTCTTCACCGCACTGTATGCGGCAGAAAACTTCTCTCTGAAAAATCCGCTTACATCCGCAAACACCTTGCGCACGCTTTTCCAGATACTGCTAAGCGCAGATACCAGAGGCTCTATTGCTTCTGCCGCACTTTCCTTTGCCGCTGTAAATTTTTCTCCGAACCATTCACTTACAACGGAGAATACATTCCGGATACCTTTCCAGATTCCTGCAAAGAAGTCTACTGCAACAGAGAAAATCTCCATAATCAGATCCCAGGCGTTTGCAAAGATTTCCGTTACGCCATCCCACATCTGCTGCACACCTTCTGAAATCCGGTTTCCGTCGCCTGTAAAAAATCCTGCAATCACATCGATGATTCCGCTGACTACATCCACAATTCCACTGATGATTTCTGTCACAGCTTCTATCATACCGGTTACTGTTTCCGCAATTTCTTCCCCGTGCTCTGTCCAAAGCTCCGCAAGACCATCGAAGATTTCTGTCATCAGTTCAGAAATCAGCTCCGCCGCTTCGCTGATAGTTTCGATGATACTTTCTGCACTTTCCAGAATCATATCCGTAAAGGCGGTCATCTCTCCGTCCTCTTCGCCAAAGAGGGTTTCCTTCAGATGAATAAAGGCTTCTTCCACCGGTGCGAAGGCTTCTGTCACCTGTGACCATGCGCCTTTTATTCTGTTTCCGAACTCTTCATTAGACTCCATCAGATAGACAAAGGATGCGGTAAGCCCTGCCACTGCTGCCGCCGCAAGAGCAATGCCGCCTGTAATCCCAAGAGAAAGCAGAGAGCCTGCCTTGCTTCCGATACTTCCCGCATGAGAAGTCAGCAGACTGCCTGCTTCTTCAAAAGAAGTCGGGATTGCGGAGAAGCCGTTTTTTATATCGTTAAATGAGTTTCTTATCGTTTTATTGATATTTGAAAATTTCGTTTTAACTGATTCTCCGATGTCGAGAAATACACCTTTTATTCCTGCTCCGTCTTCATCCAGCTGCAAAACTGCATCACCAATCTTAGAAACAGCAGAGGTTACATTTTTTTCGAATCCTTTTGCCGCTGTGCTGTCACTAAGCTCAGCATGCCAGTTTCCAAGAGCTCCGCTTAAACCTTTAAAACCTTCATATAATCCTGAAACAGCCGATGCTGTATTACCCATAGTTTCTATGGCTTCCCCGAGGTTTTCCGAATACTCTTTTACGATTTCACTCAAAGCGGACAGACCAGAACCAAGTGCGCTGAGACTCCGGGTTAATTCTTTCTGTTTGTTATCCATTTTTAAAACTCCTTTCCTAAACTCAATTTCTGTTTTCCATCTGCACTTTCATAGGCCTCACCTCCTCGTCTTTTCCCACGAAAAAAGCACCAGCGGTTTCACTGATGCTCTTACTTAAATACATTTGTTACAAACCCAATTCTTCGATGCTGAATTTGTTTAATAATTCTTTCCTCGTATCTAAAATCGGATCGTATTTATACTGACTGATAAACGCTGTTTTTTCCATTCCGATCCTTTCCCGCAGCAGATACAGTACCAACAGATTTTGTCCATCCACATCCTGCTCCATAATTCTAATGAGTTCCTGTATCTCTCTGTCATTCTTCTTTGAAAGAAAATCATCATTCTGAAAAGAAAAGGTCTTTAGCTTCATTTTCAATTCTTCTGCTTCCTTCTCTGTATCCGCATAGATTCTGTTCAGCTCCGCAATCTGCTCCTCGCTGCGCAGAAATTCCAGATACCGTCTGGTCATCTCTTTGGACTTCTGCTCTTCTTCTGCTTTCGGCAGTTTTCCGTACATCTCCCTGATGATAACCGGACATGCGTCCTGATACAGATTCCTCACCCAAAACTTCGCCTGCGCAAGATCTCCCCATGCATCCATTTTTTCTGCAGTATCAAGCAGTCCACTTCCTAACCTTCCAAGCCAGGCTCTTTTCTCCACAAGATACGCTTTCTCTTCCTGTCTGGATTCTAAGCACTTTTGAATCAGCTGCTGCTCCTCTTGTGTAAAATACTGGTCTTTGGTGGACTCATAATCTCTCGCATAATTCCAGTAGTCATTATACCCTGCATTTGGCTCTCCTGAAAGACGGATTTTTTCACCTGCTCTATTGAGACGATACCCCACGAAAGCTTCTTCCCGAAACAGCTTATTCTTCATCTTCATTTCAATATCATCGCCCCTGCCGTAAGATTCCTCTTTTGCCATTTCTTTCAGCTTATGCAGCATCTTCTTAATTCTTGCAATTTCTTTTTCAACTTTGACACGATCTTGTTCACTATTCCTCAGATATAATGTCTTAAGCACAACTTTTTGAGAATCCGGAATAACAGCCTCTATTGCTTCTATTTTCCCTCCCAAATTGATTAAAGTTTCAACACAAAATTTCAAATCATCTTTATTTCTTGCAATCTTTTTTTCCAGCTTTTCTTTCTTCTTTGGATCCTCAGTTTTCTCCAATTTACTAAAAGTGTTTTCCAATTCAATCAGCCATGCTTTAATGTGTCTTTCATACTTTGCAATTTTTTTCTCATCGCTCATTTCTTTGCCCTCCCTGAAAAAAGGTTTCTGTTTTCATTTTACCTTTTTTTCAAGGGCAGAGCAAGGAAAACCGATTTTTTCACGAAAAATTCAGAAAAAGTAAATTGCTGTTTTTAAGTCAGTCAGACAGCAGCCTGCTTCACTGCCTCATAGGAATTCCACCTCCCCGCTCCCGCCGGGACGCACCTGTTTTCAGCCGTGCGTAAGTATCATGATCCCTTCCGGAGCCTCTTTGCCCTGATGCCGCAGCTTTCATCATTTTGCACGATGGTGTTTTTCGCAAGACGCGCACCCGTACTCTGGCTCTTCCCCGGAGGAAAGTATCTGACCTCCTTCTATTCAGTTGTTTTCTCATATCTTTAAGGAATTCGGAGACAGGAATATAAAGTGTTTCAGAAATATTATCTTTTCCATCTACACTTTCATAGGCATCACCTCCTCGTCTTTTCCCATGAAAAAAGCACCAGTGTTTTCACTGATGCTCTTGCTTAAATACATGTATTACAAAACTATGTTACAATCCCAATTCTTCGATGCTG
>CALBGO010000002.1 GCA_937894585.1 uncultured Eubacterium sp. | reverse complement strand
CAAGTGATACCAATGGATTGCAAGCTTTTTTTGGCAATTAAGTGTCAAAGATGGGTTTATATATTTGTGCAAAAAGCACAAAATCAAAGGAGTTATTCGGATTTTTCGAATATAGACTTAAATGAAAGAAATATCTAAAATGTAAGTAATAAAAAACAGGGAGGAAAAAGATGCTGCTGAAACAAGTAATTGAATTGTTTGATATTCTGGATACGCCTGCCGCAGACGGCGAAAGGGTGAAGGAATATCTCTTGTCTGTTAATCCGCAGGCAGATGTTACTGTATATCCTTTACATGGACCAAAAGGTAAAACCGATATGATACGGATCAGGATTCCGGGAACAAGAGGAAAAAGTAAAGGAATGGATGCGCCGACAATCGGACTTTTAGGCCGTTTAGGAGGACTGGGCGCCCGTCCCGAAGTGACCGGTTTTGTTTCTGACGGAGACGGAGCACTGGCTGCCCTTTCTGCGGCTGCAAAGCTTCTGGATATGCAGAAACACGGTGACTTTCTGGAAGGAGATGTGATTGTTTCCACCCATATCTGTCCCGACGCGCCGACAAGACCTCACGAACCGGTTCCGTTTATGGATTCGCCGGTGGAAATGGCGCAGGTAAACGCAGAGGAAGTATCTGATGAGCTGGATGCGATTATATCGGTGGATACTACAAAAGGAAACCGGATTATCAATCATCGAGGTATTGCGGTTTCAAATACTGTAAAAGAAGGGTATATTTTAAGATGCAGTGAGGATCTGCTGGATATTATGGAAAGAGTAACCGGCAGATTGCCGCAGGTGTTTTCTCTGAGTACGCAGGATATTACACCATATGCGAATAATTTGTACCATCTGAACAGTATTCTGCAGCCATGTACGGCAACTGCGGCGCCTACGGTAGGACTTGCGATTGTAACGGAAAGTGCTGTTGCAGGGTGTGCAACAGGAGCGACACAGTTTGCCGATGTGGAGGCTGCGGCAAGATTCCTTGTGGAAACGGCAAAAGACTTCGGCAGAGGTGTATGCAGCTTTTATGACCGAGAAGAATATGCAGAACTTCTGCATCGTTACGGCAGTCTGGCGCATCTGCAGACAACAGGATGTGAAAGTTAATTAAGGAAGGAACAGGAAATGAAAGAGAAACAAAAGAAACCGTTTAAAATCCCGCATACTTATGTTATTCTGGGAATTATCATTGTAATTATGGCTGTCCTGACATGGATTGTTCCTGCAGGTGAATTTGACAGAGTTGTAGACGAAGCATCGGGAAGAACACTGGTTGTACCGGGCTCTTATCACGAAGTAGAAGGAAATCCTGTGGGGCCGTTTAGACTTTTGACGCTGGTACAGGAGGCAATGGTTGATTCCTCCGGCATTATTTTCTTCATCTTCTTCGCATATGCTTTTGTGTATATGCAGATGAAATGCGGCGCATTCGATGCTGCGGTCGGCGCGATGCTGAGAAAGCTTCACGGCCATAAGATGTTTATTATTCCGCTGTTTATGCTGATTTTCGGCCTGTGCGGATCCACTTTCGGTATGACCGAAGAAACTTTTGGATTTATCCCTGTGTTTATGGGAATTGCAGTGGCGCTGCGGTATGACGCTCTGGTTGGCGGCGCTATGGTGTATGTGGGCGTTATTACAGGTTTTGCGGCTGCGACGGTCAATCCGTTTACTATCGGTGTAGCTCATACTATTGCGGAACTTCCGATGTTCTCGGGGCTTTGGTTCAGATGCATTGTATTTGCAGTATTTATGTGCGTATCCATGTGGTATGTGATGCATTATGCGAAAAAGGTGCAGAAAGAGCCGAGACTGAGCATTGTAAAGGATGTTGAACTCAGCGCAGAAGGCTTATCTGAAGAGGAGCTGATGAAAACCGAGTTCACTGTAAAACACAAAATCAGTATGCTGCTGTTTTTAATCACTGTGATTCTGATTATGTTCGGTGCGATCAAGCTGGGCTGGTATATCAATGAAATTGCAGGTCTTTTCCTCGGTATGATGATACTGGTCGGCCTGATTCAAGGATACAATTTCAGTGAAATTGCGCAGATCTTTATTGAAGCCTGCCGCGATATTATGTTTGGCGCGCTGGTATGCGGTGTTGCGAAGACTATTCTTTTAGTAATGCAGGATGGTATGATTATGGATACCTTCACTAATGCTATTGTAGGCATTGCAGATACCAATAACAAATATCTGTCTGCGTTTATGATGTTGATTACGCAGAATCTGCTGAACTTCTTTATTCCTTCAGGAAGCGGACAGGCTGTAACCAGTATGCCTATTATGGTTCCGATTGCAGATATGGTAGAACTTCCGAGACAGGTTGCGGTTCTTGCTTATCAGTTCGGCGACGGATTTTCCAATATGATCTGGCCGACTTCCGTTGCAACATGGTGCGGTATGATGAAACTACCGATGGACAAATGGTATAAGTTTGTACTGCCGCTGGGAGGAATTCTTCTGGCACTGGAGACTGTATTTATTATGATTGCCACAGCAATTAACTACGGTCCGTTCTGAGGCAGTCTTGTTCTAAACGAGGAGAAAAGTTATGAATTATGTTGATGACAAATTAAAAGAAGAACTTCTTGCACTGAGCCGGTATATTTACGACAATCCGGAACTTGGATATGAGGAATACAAGTCTTCTGCGGCGCATGCTGCCCTTTTGGAAAAGCACGGCTTTCAGGTACAGCGCGGTTATCTGGGTATTGAAACAGGCTTCCGCGCGGAGTATACAAAGGGCGAGGGCGCTACGGTTGCATATCTGTCGGAATATGATGCTCTTCCGCAGGTAGGGCACGGCTGCGGCCATAACATTATGGGAACCCTTTCCACAGGTGCGGCGATTCACCTGAAAGAGCATATGGGAGATTCCAATGGCCGTATTGTTGTAATCGGTACGCCGGCAGAAGAAACCGACGGTGCAAAAGTGAAATATTCCAAAGACGGCGCTTTTGATGATGTGGATGCAGCACTGATTTCCCATCCTTTCTGTGCAAATGTAAAGAGCGGTATCTCCTTCGCGCTGAAAGCGCTTCGCTTTGAGTTTATCGGAAGAGCTGCTCATGCGGCAGCTGCTCCGGAAAAGGGAATCAATGCTCTGGACGCATGCATTTCGACTTTTGTAAATATAGGGCTTTTGAGACAGCAGATTGTGCCGACCGCAAGGATTCACGGAATTATAAAGGACGGAGGCACTGCTGCCAACACGATTCCGGAATACGCCTGCGCGGAATTCTATGTGCGCGCGACAAGTAAATCTTATCTGGAAAATTTGGCAGAGCGGGTTTGCGCCTGCGCAAAGGCAGGTGCGGAGGCTTCCGGGGCAGAACTTAAGATTACCGAGTTTGAAACGGGAAATGATAATCTGCTGACAAACCATGCGCTGCAGGAATGCCTGTGCAGAAATCTTGCAAAAGTAGGCATTACGGATATTGAAGAGGCGGGAGAAGCCAATGGTTCTACCGATGTGGGAAATGTGAGTCATGTCTGCCCGACCATTCATCCTTCCTGGAATATTATGGCGCCGGGTGAAGTGTATTCCACCCATACGGTAGAATTCAGAGAAGCAACACTGCGGCAGCCTGCAAAGGATGCGCTGATGGTAAATGTCTGCGCTATGGCTATGGCCGGAAAGGAAATTCTGGATGATCCTGAACTTCTTGCGGAGATAAAGAGAGAATTTGCAGAAGCAGTTGCAAACGACTGATACAGAAGAGATTTTGTATTAAAATCCATATAAACCTAAAACATTTGACAAAGGCAGCCTTCGGGCTGCTTTTGCATTGTGCGGAGAAAACGGAAGCGGTAAGAGCAGTCTTCTGAAACTGCTGTTGGGAGAGTCGGCGGAGCATACCGGAATCATTACGACAGGTTCCGGACTGAAACTATCTTATGTGCCGCAGGATGCGGAAGGAATCAAAGGATCTTTAACGGATTTTGCGCAAATGCACAGGCTGGATGAGTCTTTATTTAAGACGGTTCTTAGAAAAATGGGATTTGAACGGGTTCAGTTCGAAAAAGATATGAAAAACATCTTTGAATCCGGCGAATTGCAGGAAGAGACAGTTGTTTCCAAAATGGAAACGACTGTGGCAGCAGGCAGAAATGAAAAGATAAAAGCAGCCGCATATCAAATTGCGTCTGCTTTTTCAATGCCTGCCGATTATTCGGCTCGGTTATTATTATCGATCATCCCTTTTGAACATAACACATAAGCGTCTGTATGATAAAGACCGCTATTTCAAATCCTGTTTTCTGAAAATACGAAGTCCGATTTTATAGAACAGGAGCATTTCAAGGATATCAAGCAGGCAGAATTCTATGTGATAAGGAAAGTCTTTGAAAATAAGAGAGGTTTCTTCCTTTGTGCCTGCTTCTGTCTCAGACAGCATGCTGCTGTGAAATTCAGCCTGTGCAAACGGTGAGACTAAAACATGAATGTTATTTATTGTACGGGCAAAACCATCGATTCGCAGAGGGTTTTCTACAGTTTCATGGGTGACAGGGTCAGTCCAGTCTTTTGACTGGTTTAAGGCGGAAACGGACTTGCCTCCTGCTGTCAGCAGTGCTAAAGTTAGAATAACCGTAATCCCAAGGCTGATGATCTGCTTATGGGAAATCATGACAATTATAGTATACAACGCAGATACTGTGATGATGCACACAAAGGCAATTACAGCATGAAATGCAAATTCAGTCATATTGATTTTACCGCTGAACTCTAATCCGGCGATATTTGAACTGATGAAAACAGATGCGATATCGGCAATAAAGAGAATCGCGGCACATACGGCGCTGACAATCAGTTCAGTAAGATAAATTTCTTTTCGTGTATACCCTGCGGAAATTTTGTTGTTGACTGTTCTGTTTTCAAAATCACGCCCCAGGTATAGAGGAATCAAAACTGCCAGTATGATGCATATCAAGGATGAATTTTCCAATAAAAAGGTTGTTGTAAAGATCTTAAATCCATAGCCGCTTAATAAGATTCCGTAAATATTAACAGCAATCACCGCAAGGGCGCCGAGCCATAAAACCGGAGATTTTGCAGCTCGTTTCAGTTCCATCGTCAGAAGTTTATTCATAGTTAAGTCTCCTTTCTGAAGCTTTATAAGAAATTTTTGAAATAAAAGGTTTCAAGGTCTGTATCTGCAATTTCCGATGCTGAAAATTCCTGAATCAGAACACCGTTTTTGAGAAAACCATAATGGTCAGCCACTTTTTGAAGTTCGCTCAGGATATGACTTGAAATCATAATGGTAACGCCATACTCTTTATTTAACTTTGCAATAATAGCTCTGAACTCTTTTATGCCCTCAGGGTCAAGTCCGTTAAGCGGCTCATCTAAAATGAGAAATTCAGGATTTCCTACAAGCGCCATTGCTAAAGCTAAACGCTGTTTCATACCTAACGAATAGTTTCTTACCGGTTTTCGTGTGTTTTTCAGGTGTACCAGCTCTAATAGCCCGGCAATTTTAGGTTTCACCTCTTTTGACGGACAGCCGCAGATTTTAAGCTGATACTTCAGATTGCCTTTTGCACTTAGAGTCGGATACAAGGCGGGGGATTCGATGATCGCGCCGATTTTAGTGTTTTTTGATTTTACGACGGTTCCTGAGGATGGACTTTGCAAATTAGAAAGTATTCTCATTAAAGTTGTTTTACCTGCACCGTTGTTTCCGATGAGGCCGTAGATTGAACCCTTCGGGATTTGAAGTGAAACTTTATTCAGCGCAACGGTTTCTTTGTATTCTTTACAAAGGTTTTCTGTTTTAATAATATATTCCATATTAATCTCCATTCGGTGTTTGCCTTGCTTTGCGGGCTAACAAAAGCATACCGCCAAATCTGACGGAGAGAAAGCAGGCAGCGCTTTACAGCCGGATTTTGAGGCGATAAGGTGACTTTACATTGATGTAAAGACGCCTTTGCTTGAGATTATCCGGCAGATATGGCATACTGAATATGGAAAATACAAAGAGAAAAGGGGATACGATGAAAGTTTCAGAGATGATTAGAAATACACGCATAGAATCCGGACTTACCCAGGAGGAATACGGCGCAAAATTCGGTGTGACAAGGCAGACTGTATCAAGCTGGGAGAACGACAGAAGTCTTCCGGATCTTCAGATGCTGATCGATATTTGCAATACATACCGTGTGTCATTAGATCAGCTTCTGAATGATGACAAAGCCTTTGTTGATCAAATCGATTACTACAGCAGATTGAAAAGAATCATAAAAAGAGCAGCAGCTCTGATACTGATTGTTTTCGTTCTTTTTGCCGGTGTTTTTATCAGATGGAAATTTACAGCAGACGATAAAAATGAAGCCTTTGCGGATGTGACGGCGCAGATGGATTTTGTGAAGGATGGCAAAAGCGGAATGTATGTTTTACAGAAGGACGACGCTGTTTTCAGCCTGCCGAATCAGAAGCTTCCATTTTTAAGGGAGGACTTTTATGTAAAGAACGCCTATGCGGATTTTGTAATTGATGGGACTGAAATAGAAATTACGGTTTACGAGGGTATGACTTTTCATATTGAACTGAATCACTACAGAAGTCTGGAAGGAGTAATCGGCAAAGACGGCAGCGTGATGATTGAGGAAAACACATTGAATCGAAAAGAACAGCAGTTTTATGACCGCCACGATGAAGAAATAAACGGCACACTGAAACAGCTGGTGGAAATATATGAAGCGGTATATTAAGCCTCTTGAGAAAATGTACGGAATCTGTTAAAATAATAAATCGTGCACGGCGGCTGAACTTGCGCCGAGTGCGGATTTTGACATAAACTTTTGGATAAGTTGTTATATAGAATCCGATATGAAATCTGACAGGAGACAGAAAATGATTATTAAAGGAAATTTTATATATGCGCCTTCCCTTGAAAAACTCGAAATCAGAGAGCAGCAGTATCTTTTGACAGAGGACGGCAAAGTAAAAGGCTTTCATAAAACACTGCCGGAGGAGTTCACTGACCGGAAGGTGACGGATTATGGACAGGCGGTTATTATACCGGCTTTTAATGATTTACATATTCATGCGCCTCAGTATGTTAACAGGGGTGTGGGATTTGACAGGGAACTGTTGCCGTGGCTGGAAACTTACACTTTTCCGGTAGAAGCAAAGTATGCGGAGAAGGCTTTTGCGGAGAAGGGATACAGGCTGTTTCTGCGCAGCTTGTGGGAAGCGGGAACTATGCGGTTTTCTGTGTTTGCCACATTGCATAAAGAGGCGTCATGGCATCTGATGGAGCTCTGCGAGGCATCGGGACTGCGAGGATATATCGGCAAGGTCAATATGGACAGAAACGGTCCGGATTATTTGACAGAGGATACGGACAGATCCCTTGCCGATACAGAAGAATTAGCTGTAAGATGTGCGGAAGAACTGAAGTATGTCCGTTATATTGTCACACCTCGTTTCGTGCCTTCCGTGACGGAGAAACTGATGGACGGTTTGGGATGTCTGGCGGAGAAATATGACCTTCCGGTGCAGTCTCATTTATCGGAAAATAAGGGGGAAATTCAGTGGGTAAGGGAACTTCACCCACAGTTTGAAAGCTATACAGATGTTTATGATGGGTTTGGTCTTCTGCGGAAAGACAGAACGATTATGGCTCATTGTATTCATCTGACTGAGAAGGAAAAGGATTTGCTGGCGGAGAAAAATATCCGTCTGGCGCATTGCGCACAGTCCAATGTGGATTTGGTCAGCGGTGTGATGCCTCTGCGGAAAAATCTTGAGAGAGGTCTCAACTGTATTGCAGCCAGCGATCTGGCGGGAAGTCATACCTTGAAGATGAATCGCCATATTGCGATGACCGTTGAAGTTTCAAAGCTGCGGCAAATGCAATATCCTGAAGAAAAGGCATTGAGTCTGGCGGAGGCATTGTATCTGGCGACAAAAAAGCCGGGTGAATTTTTCGGGAAAGTCGGCAGTTTTGAAGAAGGGTATGAATTTGATGCGCTGGTAATCGAAACCGACGAAATGGGCGGAATGCTGCCGCGGACTCCTTTTGAGAAGTTAGAGCAGTTTATTTACGACGGTGATGACAGAAATATTCTGGCAAGATACTGCGGCGGAGAAAAAATAGAAAAACCTTTCGGCAGTGAATTTGAAAGTGAATCCGGCAGTGAAGAGGATCTGCGGATTTCTCTTGCATAAACTGACCGGGTATAAGGTATACAGGCGTAAAGGGCACGGGCGGCATCAGAGTGCGCCGAGCCTGACTGACGCAGAGTATGGTTTTGAACCGGCGGAACTTAGGAACGAGTATAACAAGTATTAAGAAAAAACGGAGCGATATCAATATGAAGAATTTTTTTGTGATCCTGCCGACACTGGCGGGCATTATGTGGGGCGCTACAGGCGTTTTTACAAGAAGTTTAAGCGCAGCAGGTATGGACAATGCGACGGTGCTGGAAACCAGAATGCTTTTGGGAAGTCTGATTCTTCTTGCAGGATGTCTGATTATGGACAGAAGTCTTTTGAAAATAAAGCTGAAAGATTTATGGATTTTCGTGGGAGGCGCATTTCTGGGAAATTTCGGACTCAGTTATTTTTATGTAGAATCCATTAATCGTCTTTCTCTGGGATTTGCGGCAGTGCTTCTGTGTATTTTCCCGGTTTTTGTTATGCTGCTTTCGGCGATTTTCTTCAAGGAGAAAATCACTCCGAAAAAGGTGGGCTGTATGGCTCTTGCTTTTGCGGGCTGTGTGCTGGTGAGCGGCGTACTGGAAGAAGGCGGAGCTGCATCATGGAGCTGGTCCGGTGTGCTCATCGGTTTACTTGCGGCTTTCTGCTATGCGCTTTACAGCATTTTTTCCAAACTGGCAAAGGAGAAAAATTACAGCGCAGTAACCATTACCTTTTACTTTATGCTGATGATTGCGGGTGTGCTGATACCGTTTACCGATTGGGAACTGGTCGGAAGTTATGTCAGCGCCGCGCCGGCGGAAAACAGTTTGTTCCTTTTGGGACATTGTCTTTGCGCGGCGGTACTGCCGTATATTTTCTATACATATTCTATGAATTATATCGATGCAGGAAAGGCGTCTATTTTGGCGTCGTCGGAACCTGCGGCGGCTATGGTGTTCGGGGCGCTTCTGTTTGCGGAAATTCCGTCTGCACTTTCTGTGGGCGGTATGCTTCTGACTGTTGCAGCGATTGTAATACTGAGTATGCCGGAAAAAGAGCGAAAGATTTAAAAGAGATGAATTGAAATAAAAAGCAGATGCCGCATTAGCTATCATATATTGGAAGAATTTAGAATCAAGTGATATGAGGCGATGGGAAGCGGAACATGAAATAAATTAGAATATGAAATAAAATTAGGTACTGGGCTGTTGCATCAAAATGGAAAATAATCGTTGATGCAGCAGTCTTTTTCTTTAAAAACAGGATCTAATGAGAATAAAGAGCATTTAAACTTGTTAATTATCCTGTTTTTTAGTTCTTTTTCAACAAAGCGTCGAAATTTAGAGAAAAGAAGAGTGGCACGAATTTTGCTTTGCTTGTCACTGTACGATTTAAATATTTATAATAAAAAATAAGATTGGAGGAAAAAATGAGCAGCAAAAATAAAGGAAGCGCTGCCGCAGAGAGTGGTTTCAAAAAAGAAATCGGCGTATTCGGCGGTATTAGTATTATCGGTGGAATTATGATTGGTTCCGGTATTTTTTACTTAGGGTCTTATGTGCTTGAGCGAGCTGGCATGAGTATGGGACTGGCTTTGGTCTGCTGGATTATCGGCGGTCTTGTATCGATTCTTGGCGGTCTGTGCTTCGCGGAACTGGGTGCCTGTGATTCAAAAGCAGGTGGTATGGTTGTCTATATGAACAGAGCATACCATCCGTCCGTGGGATACTCCTTTGGCTTTACCAGTTGGGTTATCAGCGGATCGGGATCAATTGCAGCACTTGCGATTGCCCTTCCTACTGCACTGAACAATTTTTTCGGTATGTCGGAATTTACCATTAAGATAATAGCTGTAGTTCTTATTGTCGGACTTACGGCATATAACTGTTTTGGCATCAAGCTGGGAACGATTTTGCAGAATGTATCTTGGGTTGCAAAGTGTATACCTATTGCGATTATCTTATTTGCAGGTCTCTTTTTAGGAAAAGAAAATCCGGATTTGTCGTTGATTCCAGAAGGTACTGATCCTTCTTTCGGAGGAATGATTGGTATGATTGCTTTTGCAACGGTTGCTTCACTGTGGGCATACGAAGGCTGGACAAATTTGAATCCGGTTGCGGAAGAAATGAAAAATCCGGGCAGAGACTTGCCGAGAGCTTTGATTTTTGGTATCGGAGTAATCACTGTAATTTATGTATTATTTAACCTTGCAATTTACAGAGTCCTGCCGGAAGATCAGATTGTTTCCTCTATAGAAAACGATAATATTTACCTGGGTACACAGGTAGCAGATAAGCTGTTTGGCAGTGCGGGCGGCGGTCTGATTCTGGCGACGCAGCTGATTGCAATTTTCGGTTCTCTCAATGGAATGATTATCGCATTTCCTCGCTATTATTACGATATGGCTGCAGAAAAACACTTTTTCAAGAATCACGCAAAGCTGAACAAATACGGTGCACCGCAGGTAGCTCTGATTTCTCAGGCGGTAATTTCCTGTATTCTGGTTATGCTTAGAAGTCTGGATGAGCTCACATCTCTTGTAGTATTTGCCGGAATGTTGTACAATGTGCTTGTAATTGCCGCAGTTGTTGTATACCGCAAAAAGTTCCCGGATATGGAGCGCCCATATAAAGCATGGGGCTATCCTGTGACGGTAGTAATCGCGATTGTGCTTTTCTTTGCATTGATGGTGAATACACTGGTTGAAGATCCGAAGACAGCGCTGATCGGTCTTGTTGTACCGGTTATGGGAATCGGTTTGTGGAAACTCTTTGATATGAAACTGAAGCGGGAAGAACAGCAATAAATAAAGAGTAAAAACAAAAGTAACGCGAAAATAAGAAGGAGCTTGCCCATGTATGATGTTTTGATTCGAAATTGCAGGATTATTGACGGAAGCGCAGCGCCGTGGTATCGGGGCAGCGTGGCAGTAAAAGACGGAAAGATTGCAAAGATTTTCCGCTCCGGTCTAAAGGAGATGCCGGAAGCGGAGAAGATGGTCGACGGAGAAGATTGTTATCTTGCTCCCGGATTTATAGATATTCATTCTCACAGCGATACCAGCCTTTTGAAATATCCTTTGGCAGAAAGCAGGGTTTTGCAGGGGGTAACGACTGAAATCGGAGGAAACTGCGGAATGTCGGCAGCACCTGTAAGCGCTGATCCGAAAAAGAAAGAAGAACTGCGGGCATATATCGGAGATATGGATTATGACTGGAACAGCCTCGGCGAATTTCTGAATCGAATAGAAACGAAGAGAACCAGTGTAAATTTCGGCACAGCGGTAGGGCACGGAACCGTCAGAATTGCCGTTATGGGTTTCGATAACAGAAAAGCGGAGCCGGAAGAGATGGAAGCTATGAAGAAGCTTCTGCGGGAATCTCTAAGGGACGGCGCATTCGCAATGTCCAGCGGCCTGATTTATCCGCCGGGCTGTTATGCGGATACAGATGAGCTTGCGGAGTTATCATCCGTTTTGCCGGAAGAAGGCGCTTTTTATATGACGCATATGCGTGAAGAAGGAATCGATGTGGTGAAATCGGTGAAAGAAGCCATCGAAATCTGCCGCCGTTCGGGCGCGCCTCTTCAGATTTCCCATCATAAAGTAACCTATAAAGGCGGCTGGGAGACTCTCTGTAAGGAGACAACTGCTCTGATAGAAGAGGCCAGAGCGGCCGGTCTTGATGTAACTGCGGATCAGTATCCGTACTGCGCTTCATCCACGACTTTGGACAGTAATATTCCTGAATGGGCGTTTGAAGGCGGTATGGAAGCCCTGTTTGCGCGGCTTGAAAATCCGGAAATCAGAGAACAGCTGAAGAAAGAAAGCAACGAAAGCCATAAGGGCCGCTGGGGAAATATTTATGTGGGCTGTGTCGAAAGTGAAAAAAATCGCTGGACTGTGGGAAAATCCATTGAGGAAATCGCAGAAACCGAAGATAAAGATCCTGCTGATGTGTGCTTTGATCTGGTTCTTGAGGAACGGGGCAGAGTGGACGAAATCAACTTCGGTATGTGTGAGGCAGATGTGGAATATATTATGAAGAAACCATATATTATGACCGGTTCTGACGGCAAGTCTGTATCTTTTGACTATCCGGGCAAACCGCATCCCCGCTTTTTCGGGACTTTTCCGAGAGTGCTGAGCTATTACTGCCGGGACAGAAAGCTTTTCCCATTGGAAACCGCAGTCAGCAAAATGACAGCAATGCCTGCCGCTCGTCTGGGAATTTCCGACAGAGGATTCATTAAAGAAGGAATGTGGGCGGATTTAGTGTTGTTTGATTATGACCGGCTGAAAGATACGCCGGATTTTGAAAATCCCAAACAGTGCTGCGCAGGCATCAGGCAGGTTTATGTCAACGGTGTGCTGACGGCAGAAAACGGAAGGCATACCGGCGCTTCAGCGGGAAAGGTGCTCAGAAAAGCCTGAGGAAGTATGCTGAAAGATGCGCGAAGGGCGGAAAAGCCTGAGGAGGCATAGTGAAAACGCGCGGGCAGTGCAAGAGGAAAGAAAATCAGGAGAATCTATGAGAAAGGACGCATACAATGAGAGATGAATTAAAAGAAAAGATACTGAGCCGGCTGTCGCAGATGGAAGGACAGGTTGGATTTTATTTCAAAAATTTAGTGACGGGAGCTACCCTCGGTTATCACGAGAAAGAGCAGTTTCTGCCTGCAAGCATTGTAAAGCTGCCTCTTCTTGCAGCTATGTTTCTTCTGCGGGAACGGGGCGAAACGGACTTTTCGGAGCTTGTCACGGTAAGAGCGGATCAGAAATTGCCCGGCTGCGGCGTGGTTTCCCATATGACAGGGGATGAAAACGGCGATGTGACTTTAGACATAGAAACCCTGTACAAGTTTATGATTGTTATCAGCGACACAACGGCAACCAATGCGCTTTATCGTCATTACGGCAATGATAAAATCATAGAAACTTTAAAAGAACTGGGCCTTCGCGGCACCCAGTTCAATCGGGCATATTACGACAGTGTCAGGGAGGAAAAAGGAATTCAAAATTATTTTGTTCCTGAAGAAATCGGTGAGCTTTTAGCGCAGATTTATCACCGCACTTTAGTCAGTCCCGAGGCTTCTGAAGAAATGGAGCGGATTTTGCTGCAGCAGCAGGTGAATCATAAAATGGGCGGAAAACTTCCTTTGGGATTTCCAATCGCCCATAAAACCGGGGAAGAAGAGGACAAAACTCACGATGTAGGTATTGTTTACGGGAAAGAGCCTTTTATTGCCTGCTTCGCTTCTTGTGAATCGGATATTCCGACCTTCGAAGATTTTATCCGACAGACTACCTTTGAAATTGCCTGTGATATTGACCCGCACCTTGGTCGTCAGGAGGGAAAACAGGGATATTACTGATGGATTTGTTTAATATGCTATGCCGTTGATCGTAAGTCAAAGGTTCTAATTATATTTCAGATACGGACTGCTGAATCCGGGGAAAACAGTTTTCCGGTTGAGCGCGTCTTTCCGCACGGCTTGGTAAATTTAATATGTGGTTATAGCGGCGCTGTTCGTTTGCTTTTCTTTAACTGAAGTGCAGATAGTAGACAGTGCCGTTTTTTTGTGCAGAAAGGTTTTGAATTCTGAAATAATGACGAATGCTGTAGAAAAAGGTCGAAAAAGAAAGTATAATGAAAATATATAATCCGGAAGGGGGGAGTATTTTGAGAAGAGGGCATCAGCGCAGTGCGCCGCTTTCGCCGGAGATGATTCGGGAGATTCTATCGAAACGGGCTGTAAGCGTGGACGAAGAAGATTACAAAGTACAGCCGTTTCATGTAGACCGGGATTTTGAAGTGCAGAATAACGCGATTCGGAAAAAACTGAATCTTACAGAGGAGGAAAGGCTGGACAGACTGCGGCAGAGGAAATTAACGGATCCTGCATTAAAGTGTATTTTGGATCTGGAGCATCGTATTGTTCATGACAGAGACTGCCCGTATGGGCGGGATATCCCGAAAGAGCATTTTGATGCCAGCGAAACAAGACCGCAGGGATTTAAACGGTGCAGACGGTGTTTTTTGGATCTTTTGGTTCGTCAGGCTCTGGAAAATGATCAGTATACGGCGCAGGCGGCAGCATTTCTTCGTTCCATAGGGACAACAGCTGACCGGTTTCTGCGGTTTATGCAGCAAAATGAAGTCAGACTCAGATACATAACCGGAAGAATTCTGCAGATAAAAGTAAATGAAGATACCTGGCAGATTAGAAAGGTGGGAGGCCGTTTTCTTCTCTTTCACAACAATTATGTGTTTTGCGGCAGAGAACGCCGTCTGCTCAATGATTTTCATGAACAGAAAGTAAGAGCCTCGCTCGGTTTTGACGGATATGCAGAGATTATGGAAACCTATAAACCGGCCTTTCATATAGACAGGATCATTGCAGAGGAAGAGCTGGAAATGGAGCGGGCTCCGGATAATTTTATTCTGCCGGAGAATATTTTCCAGAAGCCGACAGCAGTCAGACTGGAAAAAACGGGACTGATTTTTGTAAAATATATTATTATAGACGGAAAAGAGTGCTTTTATAAAAAGGTGTTCAGAAAACGGGGAATCCGGGCGATTATAAGAAAAAAGGCGCTGAATCATTCCGGTGAATATACAGTGCTGATCTGTCTTATCCCCAAATGGCAGTGCGGAAAAGTGTTTGCCGCGGTAAACGAGGTGAAACGGCGGCTGTTTAAGGTAAAGAAAAGAAATGCGGACTTATGCTGCACAGGTATCAGAAATGTGCTGGAACGCAAGGAGGTTCCATATACAGAGTTATTATAAAAAAGATATTGTTTTTCAGGAGGTATATAGATGTTAGAAACAGGAATGAAAGCGCCGGACTTTGAACTTCCGGATCAGAATGGAGAAATGCATAAGCTGAGCGATTATGCCGGCAAAAAAGTAATTCTATACTTTTATCCCAAGGACAGTACGCCGGGCTGTACGAAACAGGCATGCGGCTTTTCTGAAAGGTACCCTCAGTTTACAGAAAAAGGCGCTGTGGTTCTGGGTGTCAGCAAGGATTCCGTTGCTTCCCACAAACGCTTTTCTGAAAAGTACGGACTGGCTTTTACGCTGCTTTCCGATCCGGAACGCAAGGTGATTGAAGCCTATGATGTATGGAAGGAAAAGAAGCTGTACGGAAAAGTTTCTATGGGAGTAGTCCGCACCACATATCTCATTGATGAAGAGGGGATTATCGTAAAAGGAAATGACAAGGTCAAAGCAGCCGACGATCCGGAAAAAATGCTGCAGGAGATTTCAGAATGAAGATTATTCTTTCTCCCGCAAAGAAAATGAAGGTTTTGGATGAGGGCGGCTCTTTCGGACAGTCTTTCTACGGGTTTGAGATCACAAAGCCTCAGTATCTTGAGAAAACAGAAGAGATTTCGGCGTGGCTTAAAGGGCAGTCCTATGCGGAACTGAAGTGGCTTTGGGGCTGCAGCGATAAAATTGCAGAACAGAATTTTAACCGTCTTGCAGAGATGGATTTGTACAGAAATCTTACGCCGGCGGTGCTGTCTTATGAAGGACTTGCTTATCAGTATATGGCGCCGGCGGTTTTTGAAGACGGTCATTTTGATTATGTGCAGGAACATCTTCGCATTCTGTCCGCCTTTTACGGTGTACTGCGGGCTATGGACGGCGTGACGCCCTACAGACTGGAGATGCAGGCGAAGGCGGAAATCGGCGGACATGGCAGCGGAAGCGGCAGTGCAACTGTTTGGGAAAGTGCTGACGGGAACATCGGGGGCAGTGCCGGCGCGGTTGCAGAAGGAAACCTCAGCGTAAATATCAGCGGGAAACCCGGTGGAAGCAGTAACTTGTATGATTTCTGGGGGGATGCACTGTACCGGGCGGTCAGAGACGAAAGCGGGATTATAGTCAACCTTGCATCCCGCGAGTATTCCAAATCCATCGAAAAATATCTGACTTCAAGCGACAGATATATTACTGTGAATTTCTGCGAAAGGTCGGGAGATAAACTGGTGACCAAAGGCACTTATGCAAAGATGGCGCGAGGCGAAATGGTGCGATTTATGGCAGAACACAGAATCGCAGAGCCTGCGGAAATGCAGAAATTCGACAGACTTGGCTATGTGTTCAGAGAAGCGCTTTCTACAGAGACAGAATATGTGTTTGAAAAGATTGATAACAAGGGATGATTTTTTACTGCAGGAGTATAAGCTGCAGGCGGAATCCGGAGGTTTTCCGGAACCATAAATAAGAAAATAAGAAAAGAGGTACTGATGCTGTTTGATGTGCTGCCGGAAAATTTTTTCTCCCTTTTGTCGGGGAAAAACAGAACTTTATACTGGGAATGCATTTATAAGCTGTTTTCAGTTACGGAAAAAAGGCTTTCTTTTGGTTTAGCAAGAGATGATGCGGCAGAGGAATTGGAACTCTATTTTGATTCGGCTTTTGCTACAGATTTTCAGGAGGATGATGACGCAGACAGCCGCAGCCTGCGCAGCAGCAGGGAAAAAGCGTTCTTTGTTCTGCGCCGTATGGAGGATTGCGGCTGGATCCTGACAGAAACCAATAACAGTAACGAAAAGAAAATCGTATTTGAAGATTATGCTGTGGAAATTCTCAGAACACTGATTCGGGTTGCCAGAAAAGAGAAGATGGAGTATCAGAGTTATATCTATGCAATTTATAATCTGGCGAAAAGCTCCGGAGCAAATCCGGGCCTGGCCTTGATGCAGATCTATGAAAATACGGACCGGCTGATTTCAGGACTGAAGAATCTCAATTCCAGCATTAAAAAATATATTGACAATTTGACCAGATATCGTACCGTGGCAGAAATTATGGAAAATCTTCTGGTAGACTACAAAATGGAAATTGTGGACAAGGCGTTTCATCGGCTGATTACAGCAGACAATGTGGCAAAATTCAGACCGGAGATTATAGAGCGGCTCAGCGCAAAAAAAGACGACAGGAAGTATATCCGCAAAGCAGCTGCGGAGTTTGCGGAAATCAACGAAACGGGTGCAGAAGAAGCGGAAGAGCAGGTTTACGATGCGCTCAGCAGTATTATCGATGCATTTCAGCATATGGATGATCTGATTGATGAGATTATCAGACGCAGTACAAAGTACCAGCGGGCCGCAGTCAGCAGGGCAAAGTTCATGCTGACCGAAAAAGATGATATCAGGGGACAGCTGCGGGAAATTCTGCTTAGAATCAGCGAGGAGGCCGTCAGAACTGAGACGGATCTGCATGCTGCAGCGGGATTTGAATTTCTCGATGAACTGATCTCCATTTACAGAAGCGAATTTCTTGACGGGCAGTCGTTTTATACGCCGCCTGCGGAAAAATCGGAATTTGAACCTGAAGCACTGCCTGAAGTCAGAACTGACAGCAGAGAAAAAGAAAAGCGGTTCCGCAGTATGGCAAAGCGGCTGAGCCGTGTGATGAGCACGGAACGAATCGAAAGGTATGTAGATGAAATTTTGGGAGATAGAGAGCAGCTGCAGGCCAGCGAATTTCCCCATGATACAGACGAAGCGTTTATCCGCCTGATTTATATCAGACTTTACGGTCAGAGAAAGAATCTTTCCTTTGGTGTCAGGACTCAGGAAGATTATTTTCGCGACGAGAATGCGGCATTTCATAATTTTTTAATTTATAAAAAGAAGAGGTAACCATATGTTTGATCCGGCAGGTCTTCCGTCAAAAGACAGGGAAGCCTTTAAAAAAACTGCAAATCTTCTGCTCAGCGGCTGTTTTATCTGCAGAAAGAATGAGAATACAAAAAACGAATATTATTTTGCGGTCAGATATAAAAAGGAGCTTTCGGAGTACTTTGAATTTCTGGGCGGCCGTCTGGAACTCAATGAAGAATACGGTGTTGTGCATCTTGTCAATACACTGGGATATAACCGGCTCAGCCTGAAACTGTTTGATTCGATCATTCTGCTGATTTTAAGAATTCTCATCGATGAAAAGAAGCGGCAGTTGAATCCTTATGACATCATTGCCGAGGTCGGTGAGATTCAGGAAAAATTTATGGCGCTGAAAATCAGAGACAGGCTCATTGACAGAACTACGCTGAATAATTCTCTGAGGCTGTTTAAAAAACTGAATCTGATTGAGCCGCTTGACGGCGATCTCACCCGTGAGGACAGCAGAATTCTTCTGTCTGATGCACTTCTTCTTGCGGTACGCGCAGAGGATATCCGAAGGGTGTATCAGAAAATAGAAATTTACCGAAAGGGGGAGGAAAATCTTGAAGAAACTTATGAAGGTCAGACTGATTAACTGGCACAGATTTCTTGATGAGACAATTGAAATTGGAGATTCCGTACTTCTTTCGGGGGAAAACGGGGCAGGAAAATCCACCCTTCTGGACGCACTGCAATTTGTAATCACCGCATCGAAAAACAATTTCAATAAAGCGGCCCATGAAAACGGAAAACGAAAGCTGTCCGGCTATGTGCGCTGCAAGACCGGAATCGAAAACCGGCCCTATGAGAGAACCGGGAAAATCACAGCACATGTTGCGCTGGAATTTTATGACGAGGCAAAAAAGAATCCTTTTATCATCGGCGCAGTGGTGGACTCTATGACGGAGGACAGTGAAAACTGTATCTGGTACAGGATGGAAAAGGAAGTGCTGAAAGATGAATACTTTATCGAAAAGAACCGGCCAAGGAACATCAGCAATTTCAGACTCTTTAATCAGAAACGGCTTGCTATGGCCAGCAAAGTGCAGCGGGATGTGCGCAGGGATTACAAGGGAAGATTCGGCAGACTTGAAGATAAGTTTTTCGAGCTGATTCCAAAATCTCTGGCATTCAAGCCGATCAGCGATATCAAGGACTTTGTCTACTCATATGTGCTGGATCAGAAGGAAGTGAATATAGAGTCGCTGCGGGAAAATGTGCGAACCTTTAAGGAACTTGAAATTCTGCTTCAGACTACCAAGAGGAAGCTGGAACTGCTTTCCGGGATTATAGATAAGCATAAAGCGGTTGTTTATTGTCAGGAAAAAGAAAGGTTTTATGAATACTTTCTGACCAGAATGGATGTGGAAATCAGCAGGGAGGAAGAAACACGCATTAAAAAATCTCTGAGAAACATCGGCCGGCAGCTGGGAGGCCTGAAACAGAGCCTGAATCGTCTCACGGGCCAACGCAGAGAAAGGCAGAATCTGACAGAGACTCTTTTTGCCGAACTTTCCGGAAGTGAAAGCTTCCGTCTGGAGAATCAGCTGAAAAAAGAAATTGAAATGCTGGATGATCAGATACGTCTGCTTTCTGCGGATGTTAAAAATCTGAGTCTGTCGATCAGGAATGCGTATGAGAGTGCGGAGCGCCTTTTAAAAGAGCTGCCCGGGGAGCAGTGCCTTCGGGACTTTACGCAGGCATTTGCAAAAGACGGTAGTGTTGCAGAGTTTGCAGCTGCAAGAGATGCAGCTGATGCCGTCGTTTCTCTGAAAGAACGGGAAAGCAGAAAGTGCAGCGAGGCAATTTTTGCAGAAACAGAAAAGAAACGGAATCTGGATCTGAAAATCAGAGAAAACGGATTGAAAATAGAGAATCTCAGCAGAAAACAGCTGGAGTACGACGGGAATGTAACGGAACTGAAATCTGCAATTGAGAAGGAACTTGCAAAGCTGCAGCGGCAGGGAACGGTCAGAATCCTCTGCCAGCTTCTGAATATTACAGATGAATCCTGGAGAAATGCGGTGGAAGGCTATCTGAACCGGCAGAAGTTTTATCTTCTGGTGGATCCGGAGGACTTTGACGTGGCAGTCAGCGTGTATGAACGGCTGCGTAAAAGGAAAAAACTTTACGGCGCCGGTATTATCAATGCAAAAGGCCTGGAAAAATACGAGAATGCAGAGGAGGGAAGCCTGGCGTCGATGGTTTCTTCTGAGAATATTCATGCGAAGCGTTATGTGAATATGATTATGGGAACTGTCATGCTCTGCGGCAGACCGGAACAGCTGAAAATGCATCGGAAATCGATTACAAGAGAGTGCATGCGGTATCAGAATCAGGTAGTTTCCGTTCTGAACCCGAATACTTACAAGGTCCCTTATATCGGTCAGGAGGCGTACAGGATTCAGCTGGAGCAGGCAAAAGAGCTTCAGAAAGAACTTCTGGCGAAGCGGGAGGAATCTTTGAAGAAACTTGCTCTTCTTGAAGGCAGAATGGAGCTTCTGAACAGGGAAGCAGAAGTCGAAATCCGCTATAGACTGGACCGCATGGAAACCTATCTCAATTTGCAGGAGCGAAAAAAACAGCTTTCTGAAGAAGTGAAAAAGGTTCGTACCGATGACGCTTATCTTCTGAAACAGCAGCAGTACAATGAAATGAAAAGTGAATGCGCCAGACTGGATGAACAGATGGGAAATTTGCAGAATGAAATTGGGGAAAAACAGGGCAGACTTTTTGATTTTCAGGAACATCTCAATCGCATTATAGAAAACAGGGAGGCTCTGCTTAAGTCGCTTTCTGCACTGGAAGACCAGTTAGGAAATGATCTTCCTTCCCTTTGCGAAAAATTCGAAAGCATTCTGGGAAGCCGCAGTAATCAGGAGCTGAAAGTAAATTACACCAACACCCGAAAAGGAAATCTGACAAAGCTGGAAGTTGCCGTAAGAGAACTGTACGAGGCTATGGGCAGGTACAAGTCTTCTTTTGAAATGGGGGCGGAAATCAGCCTGGAAGGGTATACGGAATTTGAAAATCTGTATATTTATCTGAGAGATTCCCAGCTGCTTTCCTATGAAAGCAAGGTGGCTGAGGCGAAAAAAGCTGCAGAAACTGAATTCAGGGAGCAGTTCCTTTCGCGGCTGCAGGAGAATATCAAGCAGGCGAGAGCAGAATTTGTTCGGCTCAACAAGGCGCTTGAGGAGATTCCCTTCGGAGATGACCATTACCGTTTTGAATATTTCGGCAGCAGAAAATACAGAGAATACTATGATATGATTATGGATGATTTTAATATCGGAGAAGGCCTGTCTCTGCTTTCGGGACAGTTTCACCGGCGTCATGAGAAGGTAATCGACGAGCTGTTTGAAAAGCTGACGATTGATGATGAGGGCGGAAAAACCCTGGAGGAATTCACAGATTACAGAACATACATGGATTACGATATCCGCATCACCCACAGCGACGGAAACTATTACTATTATTCCAGAGTCAGCGAGGAAAAAAGCGGCGGGGAGACGCAGACGCCGTTTTATGTTACCGTTGCCGCGTCATTTATGCAGCTGTATTCGGGCGCGATCGGCGGTGATTCCATCGGCCTGATTTTGATGGATGAAGCCTTTAACAATATGGACGACGAGAGAATCAGCGGTGTGTTGGAGTTTTTCAGAAAACTGCCTCTTCAGATGATTGTGGCAGCACCGCCGGACAAGATTCAGTACATACAGCCTTCTGTCGGACATACGCTGCTGGTGCTCAAAGAAGGCGGCAGCAGTTTTGTAGAAAAATTCGACTATGAAAGAGTAGAAATATGAAGCGATATGATAAACGGATTCTCTCAAATCTGACAGACCGGTACGAGAGAAGTAAAAGCAGCCGACGGATTTATTTTACATTGACGGAGAAGAATCTTCCGGCATATTTTGAAATTACAGGAACTGAGTATGACCTGATTCACCAGCAGCTTTTTTTACTTGAAGAGAAGGGTTTTGTCCGACTTCACTGGAAAGGCGGCAGGAAAGGGCATATTCTGGAGAAAGTGGAACTGGTGCCGGAGGCAATGACTGAGATTTACCGTTTTTTAGACAGACAGCCTGCAGCAGTGCAGCAGTCATGTGTTTTGCGGTTTATGGAAGGGTTTGAGCGTGAAAGCGGTGGATGCTGCGAAGCGGTCAGAGAATGCTTTTCCTATATTCGCCAACGTTTATCGGAAGGAAAATCCGTAAAGCGCTATGTGGATTTTACTGCACCGGAACGGTTTTATCAGGTAATCAGAGGCGTGGAAGCTGCATATCAGTGGAAGAAAAAGAACAGGGAATGTTTCTTACGGGAGTTTTCGATGATGGTTTACGGAGATTCCAAAGTATTTGAACAGCTGCAGGGAAGTATCCTGGAAATCTGTCGTGATTTCGGTAAAGAGAACGATACGGATTTTGAATATTTTGGAATTCTGAAGCAGCCGAGGACGGTATTGCTGAAAGGCTGCGCAAGGGTTCGAATACCGGGCGGTGAAGTGAATCTTCAATGTCTGAAACAGGGCGTCGGTATTGCGGGACAGGATCTGCACCTTCTTTCTTTTGACTCCGCCTGTCTTCCGGCAAAAGTGATTACGGTAGAAAACCTTACGGCATTTTACAGATTTGAAGAGGAAGACTCCCTGATGATCTATTTGGGGGGATTTGCTGCTTCCGCCAAAGTGGAGCTTCTTCGAAAACTTAAGGAAATCTGTTATGATACTGTCTTTTACCATTTCGGCGATATTGATGCAGGCGGCATCCGGATTTTTCTGGATCTTCGCAGGAGGACCGGAATCGATTTTCATCCGATGCATATGGGAGTGCAGGAACTGAAAAGATACGAAAAACACGCAAGAGACCTGACCGCAGCAGACAGAGCAGCACTTTCGGTATTGCAAAAAGCGCTTGAAGCAGAATCAGAAGCAGGAAGCCTTTGCAAAACAGATTTTCATACACTGCGAAAGACGGTTGAGGAAATGCTGCGCACAGGAAAAAAACTGGAGCAGGAAATCGTAGTGTATCAGGAGGCGAAAATGAATCTGGAGAAGAATTTGGATAAGCTTCAGAAAAATCGTCAGACATCATCTGAAATCGGAATAAAGGATTGAATTCCTGAAATGGATGAATTCATCCTGAATCAGAATATATTGAATGGCTGTGAGAAGATGATAATCGCAACGGTTCCGGTTAACAAAAAACATAAAAAGAGTTAAAACGGATAAAAAAGAAAAATGCAGTCAAAACCAATTGAAAAATCAATCGTAAATTTTTACGATTGATTTTTTGCACATTTATGCATATAATATAATCAATAAAGTTGGGAAGGATGCGGTTATTATGCGAGAAACGAGAATATTAGAGTTCAAGGAAACGATTACGAACACTTTTTTAAAAACAGTCAGTGCCTTTT
>CALBGO010000001.1 GCA_937894585.1 uncultured Eubacterium sp. | reverse complement strand
CATTTTCACACTTTTACTTCTGTACTTTAGTCAACAGAACCACGCTCTCCACATGTTTCGTCCACGGGAAGTTATCAAACGGCTTCGCATATTTCACCCGGTAGCCGTTATACATAAACTGCTGCAGGTTGACTGCCAGTGTCTTCGGGTTACAGCTGACATACACAATCTGCGGCACGCCGTAGCTGACGATTTTTTCTACTGCGTCCATGGTCATACCCGCTCTCGGCGGATCTACCACAATGACCTCAGGCTTTTCATCAATCGAAGAAAGCACCTTAAACACATCGCCTGCAATAAAACGGCAATTGTCTAAGCCGTTGAGTTCTGCGTTGACTTTAGCCGCCTCTACCGCTTCTTCCACAAGCTCCACACCGGTAACTTCCTTTGCTTTCAGAGCCAGAACCTGACTGATGGTGCCGGTGCCGCAGTAAAGATCGAAACACTTCTTCCCTTCAAAATCGTCAATGAGCGCCAGAGCTTCACTGTAAAGACGCTCCACCGCTTCTACATTGGTCTGGAAGAAGGAAAAGGCGCTGACTTTGAATTTCAGTCCCAGAATTTCTTCCATATAGTAGTCCCTGCCGTGCAGCACTTTCAGCTCCTCACAGGTGACTTTATCTGCAATATTGTCGTTAAAGGTTCTGAGAATGCCGACGATTCGGTTGTTCATCACACCGCTTTCCTCCATGGCAAGAAGCCCGCTCACATACCCTTCCTCGTCAAAGCCCTCTTCTCTGGTCGTTACAATATTGATCAGCAGCTCATCGGTACGAATGCCTTTTCTTACAATCAGGTGGCGCAGAAGACCTCTGTGGGCTCTCTTATTGTAATGGCGGTATCCGTGCGCCTCGGCAAAGTCCAGCGTATAGCGCAGAATCCTGTTAAAGTCCTCGTCTACAAGTTGGCACTGATCCACTGTTACAATGGACATAAAATTCTTTTTCTTGTGCATGCCCAGGCACAGTGGTCCGTCTTTCACGAAGTCTCCAAAGGTGTATTCCATCTTGTTTCTGTACCGATATTTATGATCTGCAGGGCATCCTTCAATTGGATCAAAAACCTCCGGTTTTACACCTCTGTCTTCAAAATACGCTCTGACCTCAGCTTCTTTTGCTGCAAGCTGTTCCTCATACGGCGTACCCTGATAAATACAGCCGCCGCAGAATTCGTCATGGGGGCAAATCTTAAAATCTTCCATATTTACTGTAAAACTCCTCTTTATATTCTAAAAATCTGTCCTCTTCGATGGCGGTTCTGATATTTTCCATCATCTTCAGAAGGAAATGAATGTTGTGATTGGATAAAAGCATTGCGGAAAGCATCTCGTCTGCTTTGAAAAGGTGACGGAGATATGCCTTGGAATAATTTCTGCAGGTATAGCAGTCACATTCTGGATCCAGCGGCGTAAAATCCCGCTCGTACTTGGCGTTCTTGATGTTGACTCTGCCATGGCTTGTGGTGCACAGACCGTGACGGGCAATTCTGGTCGGCAGCACGCAGTCGAACATATCAACGCCCCGCTCAACGCCCTCAAACAGATAATCGGGACTTCCCACGCCCATCAGATATCTTGCCTTGTCAGAAGGCAGATAGTCCACGCAGTCATCCAGTATATCCAGCATCAGCTCTTTCGGCTCGCCCACGGAAAGTCCGCCGATGGCGTATCCCGGCAGATCCAGTGCCGTGATTTCCTCCGCACTCTGTTTTCTCAAATCTTTGTACATACCGCCCTGCATAATACCGAACAGAGACTGACGCTCAATATCCTTGTGAGCCTCTTTGCACCGGGCAAGCCAGCGCGTAGTCCTCTCTAAAGAGTTTTTTACATAAGTTCTGTCCGCAGGATAAGGCGCGCATTCATCAAAAGCCATCATAATATCGGAACCCAGCGCATTCTGAATCTCCACAGCTTTTTCCGGCGTCAACATATGACGGGAGCCGTCGATATGACTTTGAAACTTCACGCCCTCTTCTGTGATTTTACGCAGCTTTCCCAGAGAAAACACCTGAAATCCGCCGCTGTCTGTAAGAATGGCTCTGTCCCAGTTCATAAATTTATGAAGGCCTCCGGCTTCTTTTACAATCTCATGGCCGGGGCGCAGATACAAGTGATAGGTGTTGGACAGAATAATGTTTGCTCCCATCTCTTTTACCTGCTCCGGTCTCATTGCTTTCACAGTTGCCTGCGTTCCCACCGGCATAAAAACCGGAGTCTGAATATCCCCGTGGGGCGTATGAACAATGCCGCGGCGGGCCTTTGTCCTCTTATCTTTTTTTAATAATTCGTAAGTTACTGCATGTTTCATATATCAACTTCTCCTGTTCTTATTATGTATGAAATATCATTTTTTCAATATTTCCGGAATATCACCGTATGCTTCGCATACTTCTCCGGTCACTTGCTCCCTTCTCTTGAAGACCTATCCCGATTTTTACAGAAAATCGATGGAAGGCATCATACAGAAACCGCAATGCTTCAGCACGTAACGGTTTTTCAGTTGTCCCTTCCGCCTTGCCTATTGCCCGGCTTTCGGGGCGAAAAGACACGAAAAGTATCTTGGGAAGCATCGCCGCTTAACCTGCGGCATATGTGCATAGGGACAAGGTTCTTTAATCCCGCCATACATACTTTTCTTACTGTCAGCTATTCAATTATTTTACAATATCCTGCGGCTTTGTACAACCTGAATTGTTCGATTTATACGGATTTATATAGTTCACCTTGGGCTGCATCGATTTCGCACCACAGCGCCGGCTGCTATCCAAACCGGCTATCCGAATCAAGTGCCGGAATACTGTCTGAATACCGCTTAGATTTTTTGTTATCTTAATAGACGCAGTCTGTTGCTGCCGCCGCAAAAGCTGTACTTCTTATGTTTTTTTAATTCGTTTTCTGTTTTTTGTTTGAAAAGCAAATATCCGGGTAGATAGTATATAAAGTGATTCAGAAATCACGCATACATCATTCCTATATACAAAACCGATGTTCCGGATTTTTTCCGTCACATCGGTTTTGTTGTATAAGCGAAAACCCGTGTTTGACACGGGGATGATTATTATTTTCCAAGCTGCTGAAAGACTCCCGCAGAAACTGACGAAGAGGCATAAAGTTCCCATCACCTGCCCGCCATGAAAGCGCACCAAAAATAAGGGAATTGTCCTTTCAGCATCCCCTTTCCTTACTGCGTCTTTTTCTTAAAACCGCAGTCCATCCTATGCCGTAGAATACCATATACGCAGCCGAAATACCCATTCCGAGTACAGAATTCTGGCGCAGACCTGCAGTATAAGTTTCGGCATTAAGCCCCTCTTTTATTGAAATATACTTTTTCGTTTTCTTTATGGATAAGACACGGCGCTGTACAGGTTTCTTCTCGGAAACGATACGCTCAGCTTCTTCTCTGTATTCCGCCCTGTCTTCCCATCGGTATCCGGAGCCGTCAGTCGCTTCATAATAAATGAGATACACGGTCTTGGTCGGGTGCAGACGCCCCTGCCTTCCGGTCGCAGTATTTTTTATCCGGGTAGGGTATGTCTGATACGGTTCAAACGTATGAACCCCCTTGTCGCTGTAGTCAGAAGCCGGACGGATTTTCTGAAAATCCCGAACACTTATATAAAAAACAGCCATCGACAAAACCAGCAGCAGAATCCCTGCTGTAAATGCCGTCTTTCTGAGTTTCTTCATAAAAATCACCGTTCCTCACAGAAGTACATTATTACGGTGCCGCATCATTATAACGTTGCGCGGTTCTCACTATCACGGTATCAGCGGGATTATATAATCAGACATGCATCGCCGTAGCTGAAAAACCGGTACTTTTCCTTTACTGCAATGTCATAGGCCTCCAGAATCTTCTCCCTGTCATAGAGTGCGGAAATCAGCATCAGAAGTGTTGACTTCGGCAAATGGAAGTTGGTAATCAGTGCCTCGATTATTTTGAACTCATATCCCGGATAAATAAAAATGCCTGTGCTTCCCGATCCGGCCTTTACCAAAAACTTTCCTGTAGCTTCATCTCGATACGCAGCGCTTTCTACGGTTCTTGTCGAAGTGGTGCCCACGGAAATAATGCGTCCCCCTTTAAGAACAGTATCGTTGATAATCTCAGCGGTCTCATCTGAAATAAAATATTCTTCAAAGTGCATATGATGGTCTTCCACATTCTCACACTTAACCGGTCTGAATGTGCCGATGCCCACATGAAGCGTCACATAAGCCAGCTTCACACCGCGCTGCTGCGCCTTGGCAAGAAGTTCCTCGGTAAAATGCAGACCTGCCGTCGGCGCGGCAACAGAGCCCTCTTCCTTGCAGTAGACAGTCTGGTACATATCCTTATCCTCATCTGTACTCTCTCTGTCGATATAAGGCGGAAGGGGCATTTTTCCCAGTTCGGAAAGGCGCTCCATAAAAATGCCGCTGTAATGAAATTCCACAATTCTGGTTCCATCTTCCCCGTAATCCAAAATTTCTGCACGAAAATCAGGGCTGAACTCTACACGGTCTCCCGGTTTCAGCCGTTTTCCCGGTCTTACCATAGTCTCCCAAAGGTCGCCCTCAATCCGTTTAATCAGCAGAAACTCTATTTTGGCGCCGGTTTTTTCCTTGGTTCCGAAAAGTCTCGCCGGCAGAACCTTGGAATTGTTCAGAACCAGACAGTCTCCCTCTTTGAGATAATCTAAAATATCGTAAAAGTGTTTGTGTTCTACAGTGCCCGCATCTCTATCCATCACCATCAGTCTGCAGTTGTCTCTCTGTTCGGAAGGTTTCTGCGCAATCAGCTCTTCCGGCAGATTATAATCAAACTCATCAATCCTCATATTCTATACCTCTGTAATCTTAAAATAATTTTTCCTGTTTCTGACTGCTTTCGTCTTCTGTTAAGCCGCTTTTCCCGTCGTCTCCCGGATAATCGATTCCCATATGCTTATATCCCAGCTGTGAAACCATTCTTCCTTTCTGGGTTCTGTAAAGCAGGCCGCTCTGAATCAGATACGGCTCATAAGCATCTTCAATGGTTACCCGCTCTTCTCCGATAGAAGCGGCAATGGTGTCAATCCCCACCGGTCCTCCGTTAAACCGCTGAATAATCGCAGACAGTATTTCTCTGTCCAGCCTTTCCAGTCCCAGCTCGTCTACGCCCAGAGCTTTCAGCGCCTTTGCGGTAAGCTCGCCGTCTATAACTCCGTTTCCTCTTACCTGTGAAAAATCTCTGATTCTCTTCAAAAGGCGATTTGCTACACGGGGCGTTCCCCTTGAGCATCTTGCCATCTCCATCAGAGAAACATCATCGGCATCTGCACCCAAAAGACCTGCAGAACGCCTGATAATCTCCGTCAGCTCCTCGTTCGTATAAAGCTCAAATTTACTGATAACGCCGAAACGGTCTCTCAACGGCGCAGAAAGACTACCCGCCCGGGTAGTCGCGCCAATCAAAGTAAATTTAGCGATATCAAGGCGAATCGATCTTGCCGACGGCCCCTTTCCGATGATAATATCCAGCGCAAAATCTTCCATGGCGGAATACAGAACCTCCTCTACGGAACGGTTCAGCCTGTGAATCTCGTCGATAAACAGCACATCATTCTCATTGAGATTGGTTAAAATCGCCGCCAGATCCCCGGCTCTTTCAATAGCGGGACCCGATGTAATCTTAATATCCACCCCCAGCTCATTAGCAATAATCCCTGCCAAAGTGGTCTTTCCCAGTCCCGGCGGACCGTAAAACAGCACATGGTCAAGAGGCTCTCCTCTCATTTTTGCAGCTTCAATAAATATCTTTAAGTTTTCTTTAATCGTCTTCTGTCCGATAAAATCATCCAAATGCTGCGGCCGCAAAGTAGTTTCCTGACGCTCTTCCGCAAATCCCGCAGCGGCAGCCTGTGTAATTCTTTCCTCCATATTCTATCCCCTAAAATAAATTCTTCAGCGCATTTTTGATATACTCTTCACAGCTGAGACCGTCGTCTCCGACTCTGCCTACCGCAGCGGCAGCCTCGTTCTTACTGTAGCCCAGAGCCATCAGCGCCGTAACAGCTTCGCTTCTCTCATCGCTGACCGGTACATAAACATCACCTGAAGCCGCAAGATCGCCGTCATCAAAGGTGCCTACCTTATCTTTCAGTTCGAGAATTACCCTTTCCGCAGTTTTCTTACCTACGCCGTTGGCTGCGGAAATCGCTTTGGCATCACCTGTGGCAATAGCCCGCTTCAGCTCAGACTGCGGCAGTACGCTCATAATAGACATAGCCGCCTTGGCGCCTATGCCGTTTACCGTAATCAGAAGTTCAAAAAGCTCCAGACTCTCTTTATCGGAAAAACCGTACAGACTGATATCGTCCTCCCTCACAATCATAGATGTAAAAACCTTGACAGTCTCTCCTTCTATATTCTTATACAGGGGAGAGTTAGCCGGAATATGCACTTCAAACCCCATACCGCTTTCGGTTTCTATGATAACGGAACCTGAAAGTCCCGGATGAAAAATCCCTTTTATAAATCGAATCATAATATACCAACCTCATTTGTTTGTATTCTCGTCAAGCCTCGAATGTCCCGCAAATTTCAGATGTCCTGAAGTCTATTTTAAAACGGCGCGTATTCTGTTGCCCGCAGCATGTCCGTGACAGATTGCAGCAGCCACCGCATCAGCCGTATCATCGGGTTTTGGCACCTCCCGCAGATTTAAGATTGCCTTAACCATTGCCTGCACCTGTTTCTTGTCCGCGCGCCCGTAACCCACAAGAGCCTGTTTGATCTGAAGCGGCGTATATTCGCTGATTTCAAGACCACCGTTGACACAAGCCAGAACCGCTACCCCTCTTGCCTGTCCTACCATAATCGCAGTCTTGGCATTGTTGTTAAAAAACAGTTCTTCTATGGAAGCCTCATCCGGTCTGTATTTTTCTATAATTGCAGAAAGCTCCGTGTATAAATGCTGCAGCCGCAAAGGCATCTGCATACCTGCGTCTGTCGTTACAGCGCCGTAATCCACCACGGAAAACCGGTTCCCCACATGGTCCAAAACACCCCAGCCCAAAATTGCATAGCCGGGGTCAATTCCTAAAATCCGCATATAAACGCCCTTTCCTTTTGCCTGATTTTATATCCAGTATAACACAAGAACATATGTTTTGTCCACTGCATAACAGATAAAAAGGCAATTTCAGAGCAAGCCGCGCAGTCTTTTCTTCTTGGTTCTCTCAAAATTCTCTGAATGATATTTCTTTATTTTCTATCCGTAATATGATATAATCGTACAGAAGACAGGACTTATTTGTAGTAGTGAAGGAGATCATTATGCGTTATTCCAGACAGAATAAAATCTTAGAGCTCATCGCCAACAACGAAATCGAGACACAGGATAAACTGGCTGCAATGTTAAAAGAAGAAGGCTTTGAAGTAACTCAGGCCACCATTTCCAGAGATATCAAAGAGCTGCAGCTGATTAAAGTGCTCACAGCCAGCGGCAGATACAAATACGCGGTAAGCGCCCGTCAGGATGCTCCGATATCCGACAGATTCGTAAAAATTTTCAGAGAAACAATCACCTCTTTTGCTTCCGCACAGAACCTGATTGTCATTAAAACTCTGTCGGGCTGCGGTCCTGCTGCGGGAGAAGCTGTCGACTGTATCGGCCTTCCCCATGTAGTCGGCTCTGTTGCCGGGGACAACACCCTGCTGCTTGTTATAGATAAAGAAGAAAATGTAGAGGAGATTCTCTCCATCTTCAACAATATGTTAATTATGAGGTCAAAAGGACAATGATCCATCATATCAGCATCCGGAATTTTGCAATTATAGAAAATACCGAAATCGATTTTACAGAAGGTCTTAATATCATCACCGGTGAAACCGGAAGCGGTAAATCCATCGTAATCGAAGCAATCAGCCTTGCTCTTGGGAGCAGGGCCGATTCTGCTTTTGTCAGACACGGCGCGCAGAAAGCCGTGGTTCAGCTTGCCGGAGAACTGAACGGAGAAGAAGTTGTCATCACCAGAGAAGTCTCCGCCGCCGGAAAAAACATCTGCAAACTCAACGGAAGCCTTGTCACTTTAGGCGAACTTTCGGAAACCTGCAGAAAACTGGCGGATATCCACGGTCAGTACGATAACCAGTCTCTTCTGAATCCGGATAATCACATCCGGATTGTAGACAGCTTTCAGTCCGAAAAAATTCTGCCGCTCCGCCGCCGGTTTGACGAAGCATACCGCACTTACGAGGAACTGAAATCCCGGCTGAACAAACTTCTTTCCAAAGAACGAGACAATGCGAAAAAACTGGACTTTTACCGTTTTGAGCAAAGCGAGATTTTAAATGCGGAACTGACTCCCGGCGAAGATGATGCTCTGGCAGAACGGATTTCCCTGCTGCAGAACAGTGAAAAAATCTTTGCCGGCATTGAAACCGCTTACGGAAATCTCAATGACGGCGATACCGCGGCTATGGCAGTTCTCGGAAACGGTCTTCACGCCCTGCAGTCCATCAGCGGTTATTCCGGCGAAATCAAAGAAATTGCCGAAGAATTTGCCGATATGTATTATCGATTTGAAGATATTTCTGCATCTCTGCGCACGATTCGCGAAAAAATCACATTTACACCTGAAGAATTAGACGCAGCCATCGCCCGTCAGAATCTGATTGACAACCTGAAAAAGAAATACGGTTCTACTGTTGAAGAAATATTGGCTTACTGCGATCAGATTTCAGAAGAACTGAATCAAATAGAAAACTTCGACGAAGTAAAGACGCGTCTATCGGCGGAAACAGCAGAAGCGCAAAAAGTTCTTTCCGAAAAAGCGGCTCTGTTATCCGCTGCAAGAAAAGAAAGCGCCCGCCTTCTTGAAGAGGCTATTGAAAAGGAGCTTCACGACCTGAACTTCAAGACGGCTTCCCTTTCCATTGATTTCAAAACACCGGATACTATCGGTCCGAACGGCTGCGATATCGTCGAAATTCTCATTTCCGCCAATAAGGGAGAGCCTCTGAGACCTTTGGTAAAAGTTGCTTCCGGCGGTGAAATTTCCAGAATTATGCTGGCAATCAAAAATATCACCGGAACTTATGATAATATAAACACTATGATTTTCGATGAAATCGATGCGGGTATCAGCGGTATCACCGCAAGCGTCGTAGGCAGAAAACTTCGGGAAATTGCAAAAGACCATCAGGTTATCTGTATCACCCACCTGCCGCAGATTGCCGCAAACGGAGACAGCCATTACCGAATTTATAAAGAGGAAGATGACGAGAACACCTTCACCACCGTGGAACCGCTGACAGACGAGCAGGCTGTCGATGAAATCGCAAGGCTTTTAGGCGGTGAAAACATTACCGAAACCACCAGAAAAAGCGCGCGGGAACTTCTCGCATCAGCAAAATCACCTTCCTGACAAAAGATAAATCAAAACCCGCTCAACTAAGAAAACAAAACTGGTTCTATAATAAATGTTGGGGTGGCTGAACATAAATTCAGCTGTCTCAACATT